>NZ_JBFRSC010000054.1:0-2708 GCF_041473335.1 Vibrio sp. 10N.222.55.C7 | reverse complement strand
AACCTTGGTTAGTTGCCATACGCTTATTTGTCTTCACTTTTTAAAGTGAAAGCAAATAGAAACCCTTTCGGGTTGTATGGTTAAGTGACTAAGCGTACACGGTGGATGCCTTGGCAGTCAGAGGCGATGAAAGGCGTAATAACTTGCGATAAGCCCAGATTAGGTAGTAATAACCTTTTGAGTCTGGGATTCCTGAATGGGGAAACCCACTTACATAAGTAAGTATCCTGTTGTGAATACATAGCAACAGGAGGCAAACCGGGGGAACTGAAACATCTAAGTACCCCGAGGAAGAGAAATCAACCGAGATTCCGAAAGTAGCGGCGAGCGAAATTGGATTAGCCCTTAAGCTTTTAATGATGCAGGTGAAGAGTCTGGAAAGTCTCGCAATAAAGGGTGATAGCCCCGTAACCGACACATCATAATCAGTGAAAACGAGTAGGGCGGGACACGTGATATCCTGTCTGAATATGGGGGGACCATCCTCCAAGGCTAAATACTACTGACTGACCGATAGTGAACCAGTACCGTGAGGGAAAGGCGAAAAGAACCCCTGTGAGGGGAGTGAAATAGAACCTGAAACCGTGTACGTACAAGCAGTAGGAGCACCTTCGTGGTGTGACTGCGTACCTTTTGTATAATGGGTCAGCGACTTAATTTTAGTAGCAAGGTTAACCGTTTAGGGGAGCCGTAGGGAAACCGAGTCTTAACTGGGCGTACAGTTGCTAGGATTAGACCCGAAACCAGGTGATCTAGCCATGGGCAGGTTGAAGGTTGAGTAACATCAACTGGAGGACCGAACCGACTAATGTTGAAAAATTAGCGGATGACTTGTGGCTAGGGGTGAAAGGCCAATCAAACCTGGAGATAGCTGGTTCTCCCCGAAAGCTATTTAGGTAGCGCCTCGGACGAATACTACTGGGGGTAGAGCACTGTTAAGGCTAGGGGGTCATCCCGACTTACCAACCCTTTGCAAACTCCGAATACCAGTAAGTACTATCCGGGAGACACACGGCGGGTGCTAACGTCCGTCGTGGAGAGGGAAACAACCCAGACCGCCAGCTAAGGTCCCAAAGTATAGCTAAGTGGGAAACGATGTGGGAAGGCTCAGACAGCCAGGATGTTGGCTTAGAAGCAGCCATCATTTAAAGAAAGCGTAATAGCTCACTGGTCGAGTCGGCCTGCGCGGAAGATGTAACGGGGCTAAGCTATACACCGAAGCTGCGGCTACGTACCTTAGGGTATGTGGGGTAGGGGAGCGTTCTGTAAGCCGTTGAAGGTGGTCTGTAAGGGCTGCTGGAGGTATCAGAAGTGCGAATGCTGACATGAGTAACGATAAAGGGAGTGAAAAACTCCCTCGCCGGAAGACCAAGGGTTCCTGTCCAACGTTAATCGGGGCAGGGTAAGTCGACTCCTAAGGCGAGGCCGAAAGGCGTAGTCGATGGGAAACGGGTTAATATTCCCGTACTTCTTACAATTGCGATGGGGGGACGGAGAAGGCTAGGTGGGCCTGGCGACGGTTGTCCAGGTTCAAGTACGTAGGCGGGTGGTTTAGGTAAATCCGGACCGCTATTAACGCTGAGATACGATGTCGAGCTACTACGGTAGTGAAGTCATTGATGCCATGCTTCCAGGAAAAGCCTCTAAGCTTCAGATTGTAAGGAATCGTACCCCAAACCGACACAGGTGGTCGGGTAGAGAATACCAAGGCGCTTGAGAGAACTCGGGTGAAGGAACTAGGCAAAATGGTACCGTAACTTCGGGAGAAGGTACGCTCTTATCAGTGAAGTCCCTTGCGGATGGAGCAGACGAGAGTCGCAGATACCAGGTGGCTGCAACTGTTTATTAAAAACACAGCACTGTGCAAAATCGTAAGATGACGTATACGGTGTGACGCCTGCCCGGTGCCGGAAGGTTAATTGATGGGGTTAGACTTCGGTCGAAGCTCTTGATCGAAGCCCCGGTAAACGGCGGCCGTAACTATAACGGTCCTAAGGTAGCGAAATTCCTTGTCGGGTAAGTTCCGACCTGCACGAATGGCGTAATGATGGCCACGCTGTCTCCACCCGAGACTCAGTGAAATTGAAATCGCTGTGAAGATGCAGTGTACCCGCGGCTAGACGGAAAGACCCCGTGAACCTTTACTACAGCTTGGCACTGAACATTGAACCTACATGTGTAGGATAGGTGGGAGACTTTGAAACCGCGTCGCTAGATGTGGTGGAGTCGTCCTTGAAATACCACCCTTGTAGTTTTGATGTTCTAACGTTGGTCCCTGAATCGGGATTACGGACAGTGCCTGGTGGGTAGTTTGACTGGGGCGGTCTCCTCCCAAAGAGTAACGGAGGAGCACGAAGGTGGGCTAAACACGGTTGGACATCGTGTGGTTAGTGCAATGGCATAAGCCCGCTTGACTGCGAGAATGACAATTCGAGCAGGTGCGAAAGCAGGTCATAGTGATCCGGTGGTTCTGAATGGAAGGGCCATCGCTCAACGGATAAAAGGTACTCCGGGGATAACAGGCTGATACCGCCCAAGAGTTCATATCGACGGCGGTGTTTGGCACCTCGATGTCGGCTCATCACATCCTGGGGCTGAAGTCGGTCCCAAGGGTATGGCTGTTCGCCATTTAAAGTGGTACGCGAGCTGGGTTTAGAACGTCGTGAGACAGTTCGGTCCCTATCTGCCGTGGGCGTTGGAAAATTGAA
>NZ_JBFRSC010000053.1:108982-109214 GCF_041473335.1 Vibrio sp. 10N.222.55.C7 | reverse complement strand
AAGGGTTGTCGTAGACTACGACGTTGATAGGCAGGGTGTGTAAGTGCTGCGAGGCATTGAGCTAACCTGTACTAATTGCCCGTGAGGCTTAACCATACAACACCCAAGGGGTTTTGTGGACTCAAAGAAAGACCAAACGCTTGAATGAGTTTGAAGAGATAGACTTTTAAATACAGTTTTCCAGATTATTTTGCCTTCAGTTTTTAAAAAAGCTGAAAGTAAAAGCAAAATT
>NZ_JBFRSC010000053.1:0-108155 GCF_041473335.1 Vibrio sp. 10N.222.55.C7 | reverse complement strand
GACATCGCCAGGCTTTAAATATCGTTACCTGTGTATACATGTAACAACATCTACAGTGTACTAATCTGTTGATGACAATTTTTTGGAGGGATGGCTGAGTGGTCGAAAGCACCGGTCTTGAAAACCGGCAACCGTTAATAGCGGTTCTAGGGTTCAAATCCCTATCCCTCCACCACCATTAGAAAGCCCGCTGAGAAATCAGCGGGCTTTTTTCTTATCTGCGATATACATAAATAAAAGGGGAAGGGCACTGACGTGCTCTTCCCTTTTTTGTATTTAAAACAATGACGACTAGTCCGCTAAATATTTCCCTTCTGCAACTTGCCAGAACGCTCGAATTAGAGGGTTATCTAGCTGTGCTCGCTTACAACATACGCCTAACTCAAATGGCTTGATAGGTTCTATCTTTAAGCGGCTAACTTTATCTCTTACTGGACTGTTGTTTATGACCACATCAGGTGCGATGCCAACTCCACATCCTAGTGCCACCATACTTACAATCGCCTCATGGCCAGAAACTTGCGCGTATATGTTGGGTTTTATCTTCATCTTTTTAAACCATGCATTGGCTCGTTCACGCGCTGTTCCTGCTTCTGGGATGATAAAGGGCACTTCATTCCAGTTTGGCTTATCGGATTGCAGTTGTTGGCTAAAGCTACTCACACCAGATGGAATGATGACTGACAGTGGAATATCGCTGATGGTTTCGAATTCTAACCTTGAAGGAAGGATGTCTGGCTTTGCTGAAATCGCGATATCCGCTTCATCGTTTAAGATCTTGTCGATGGATTGAGCTGGATCACCAGTAGAGAGCTTAAATTCAATATACGGATGAATAGCCCTAAATTCGGTTATGAGTTCAGGTAGGTGACTGTAGCTAGCCGTTACTGAACAAAATATACGGATCTCACCTTTAAGTTCTTGCTCTCCGCCCTTCAGGTGAAGGTTATATTGCTGCCACTCTCCCACGATGCTCAATGCTACAGGCAATAGGTGTTTTCCTGCTGGGGTAAGATCAACACTGCGGTTGTCTCTGATTAGCAGTTCTTGTCCTGTTTCCTCTTCAAGCTTTTGTATCTGACGGCTCAGCGCTGAAGGACTGACGTGCATAGCAGCAGCGGTTTTGCTGAAACTCTTGCTGTCGCATAAATGTATAAATAATTGTAGAGATTTTATGTTCATGTTCTGCGATCGTTTCCATGTTGCATTTATTGCAATAACTAATTGTGAATATATCACTTTCAGCAACGGAGTGTCTGTTTTAGTATGAAGTCATTCGATAGAGAGATATCGACCTTACGGACTTATTTTTAAAGGAGTGCCCTAGAATGGCTAACTATTTCAATACATTAAACCTTCGTGAACAACTAGACCAATTAGGTCGTTGCCGCTTTATGGATCGTGAAGAATTCGCGACAGAAGCTGAATACCTTGAAGGTAAGAAAATCGTAATTGTTGGTTGTGGTGCTCAAGGCCTAAACCAAGGTCTAAATATGCGTGATTCTGGTCTAGACGTATCTTACGCTCTACGCCAAGCGGCAATTGATGAAAAGCGTCAATCATTCAAAAATGCTGATGAAAACGGCTTTGTTGTGGGTAGCTACGAAACGCTAATCCCTCAAGCAGACCTAGTAATCAACCTTACTCCTGATAAGCAACACACAAACGTTGTTGAAACAGTAATGCCTCTAATGAAGCAAGGCGCTGCTCTTGGTTACTCTCACGGCTTCAACGTTGTGGAAGAAGGCATGCAATTACGTGCTGACCTTACTGTAGTAATGGTTGCACCTAAGTGTCCTGGCTCTGAAGTTCGCGAAGAGTACAAACGTGGCTTCGGTGTACCAACACTTATCGCTGTTCACCCAGAAAACGACCCTAAAGGCGAAGGTTGGGATATCGCTAAAGCTTGGGCTGCAGGTACTGGTGGTCACCGTGCAGGTTGCCTAGAGTCTTCTTTCGTAGCAGAAGTTAAATCTGACCTGATGGGTGAGCAAACTATCCTTTGTGGCATGCTACAAGCGGGTTCTATCGTATCTTACGAGAAGATGATTGCTGATGGCATCGAACCTGGCTACGCAGGCAAGCTTCTACAATACGGTTGGGAAACGATTACTGAAGCACTTAAGTTTGGTGGCGTAACTCACATGATGGATCGCCTATCTAACCCGGCTAAAGTTAAAGCGTTTGAGCTTTCTGAAGAGCTTAAAGACCTAATGCGTCCGCTTTACAACAAGCACATGGATGACATCATCTCTGGTCACTTCTCTAGCACAATGATGGCTGACTGGGCGAACGATGACGTGAACCTACTAGGCTGGCGTGAAGAGACAGGCGAAACTGCATTCGAAAACTACCCAGCTTCTGACGTAGAAATCTCAGAGCAAGAGTACTTCGACAACGGTATCCTAATGGTTGCTATGGTTCGTGCCGGTGTTGAGCTAGCATTCGAAGCTATGACGGCATCAGGCATCATTGATGAGTCTGCTTACTACGAATCTCTACATGAGCTTCCACTAATCGCAAACACAGTTGCTCGTAAGCGTCTTTACGAAATGAACGTTGTAATCTCTGATACTGCTGAGTACGGTAACTACCTATTCGCTAACGTAGCAACACCGCTACTACGTGAGAAGTTCATGCCTTCAGTAGCAACGGACGTCATCGGCCGTGGTCTAGGTGAGACATCTAACCAAGTTGATAACGCTAAGCTAATTGAAGTAAACGAAGCTATCCGTAACCACCCTGTAGAATACATTGGTGAAGAGCTACGTAGCTACATGAGCGACATGAAGCGTATCGCTGTTGGCGGTTAATCTTCCAGTTCATCACTGAATAAAAATAGCCCTGAACATTTGTTCGGGGCTTTTTTATGCTTGCAACTATTTTACCGGTGAAGGCTTGATAGATTGAGGAAAAAATAAAGGCTTACCCGAAGGTAAGCCTTTATTCGAACTTGAACTGATTGAAAAAAATGACTATTTGTCTGAAAGCTTTGCTTCTAGTTCAGCCAGTTTTTGTTCCATTTCAGTGAGCTTCTGGCGAGTGCGAAGCAGTACTTGTGTTTGAACATCAAACTCTTCACGGCTCACAACGTCTAGCTTGTTGAGTTGGCCTTGGATAACTTGGCGAACTTTTTGGTCTACGTCTGAACCAAGCTCTTTTACTGGTTGAGGCATAGAATCGTGGATCTGCTTAGCAATTTGCTCTAGTTTTTTTGGATCAAACATATCAATTAAAACTCCTGAATATTTATCACTATTCTATTTAATCACATCAAAGATGTCGCCTATGGCGTACAAAAAAAGGCCACCGAAGTAGCCTTTTTATTGTTAATACGACAGGGAAATTACTTATTGTTAGCTAATTCTCTGTGCGCCGCTTTTGCTTCATCAACACGGGCCAGCTTCTCGAGATCTTTATCTTCGAGGAAAACTGGAATTGGTTTATGTTTTTCGGCTAAGTAGCTATAAATAACCGGCAGAACAAACAGCGTAAACAGCGTACCAATCGCCAGACCAGCAACGATAACAATACCGATACTAAAGCGCTGAGCTGCACCTGCACCCGTGGCGTACATCAATGGGATCAGGCCTGCAATCATCGCCGCTGTTGTCATTAGGATTGGACGTAGACGTACCCTTGCCGCCTCCATAACCGCCTCTTTGCGTGATAATTTATTATGCAGCTGCTCTTCTTTTGCTACCTCACAGATCAAGATACCGTGCTTGGTAATCAGACCAACCAAGGTAATCAGCCCCACTTGCGAGTAGATGTTCATCGTCGCTGCGCCCCAAGCGAGCGCAATCAATGCACCACATATTGCGAGTGGCACCGACACCATGATAACCAATGGATCTTTTAACGACTCAAATTGAATCGCCAGAACCAAGAAGATGATCGCCAGTGCTAAACCGAACGTCACATACAGTGCGCTGCCTTCTGTTACAAACTGACGCGACTCACCCATGTAGTCATGGTTATAGCCTGCAGGTAATTTGGTTTGGGCAATGTTTTCAAACCAGTTTACCGCATCACCCATCGCCGCGCCCGGCATAGGAACCGCACCGACCGTCGCTGAGTTCAACTGGTTGAAGTGAGGAAGAGAGCGAGGCTCTGCCACCACATCAATTGTTACCAAGCTACCGAGAGGAACAGCATCACCATTGCTGGCTCGAACGTAGTAATGATTCATTGACTCTGGGTTTAAGCGGAACTTACGCTCAACCTGAGGGATCACTTCATAAGAACGACCGTTGAGGTCAATACGGTTAACGTAACCATCCGACATCATGGTGCTTAGGGTGACACCGATATCTTGCATCGTTACCCCATAAGCGCCCGCCATATCTTTATCAATTTGAATCTTCATCGTTGCTGAATCGTAGTTCAAATCAAGGTCAGAGTAGACAAAGAGAGGGCTATCTTTCACATCCGTTAAAATATCGGTTGCGATAGCGAATAAGCTCTCAAAGCTGCTTGGTGTGGTAATCACAAACTGGAGTGGTAGACCAGAACCGGCACCCGGCAACTCTGGCATTTGGAACGCGGTTACTGCCATGCCTGGGATATCTTGTAGCAATCCACTGATACGGTTCGTTACCTCAGATTGGCTAGCCGTGCGCTCACTCCATGGCACCATTGAGGCAATACCAAATGCTTGGTTTGAGTTTGGTACACCAGTGAAGGATTGAGCGTATTGGATTTCAGGCTGGGTCACCAAGATACCGCTCACGTCATCCATCGTGTTACTTAGGTAGTCTAGGTTAGCCGTTGATTGACCAGTACCAATCATCATCACCACCCCTTTATCTTCTGCAGGGGCAAGTTCACTTGGGATGAATTTAAACAGCATCGGCAAGCTTAAAAATACAATGACCGCAAAGCCAATGATAACCGGACGATGATCCATGATCGCATGCAGCATCTTAGAGTAACGGCCTGTCATACGATCAAGTACGCTGTGTACCTTCAGTTCAAACTTACTCGGCTGTGCATTTTCTTTTAGCAGCTTTGAACACATCATTGGAGACAGTGTTAAAGCGATGATTCCAGAAACAAATACCGCGCCAGCGAGGGTTAATGCGAACTCTTTAAACAGCGAGCCTGTGATACCACCCATCATTGCGATAGGGGCATAAACCGCGCCCAATGTCAGTGTCATTGCAATAACCGGTACTGCAATTTCACGGGTACCAATGATGGCAGCCCTGAAAGGAGATTCCCCCAATTTGACGTGTCGATCGACGTTTTCCAGTACTACGATTGCATCATCAACCACTAGACCGATTGCTAATACCATCGCCAGTAGCGTCATTAAGTTCCATGAGAAACCCATGACTTGCATCACCATCGCAACACCAACCAGCGATAAAGGGATGGTTACGATAGGAATGATAACCGCACGCAATGAGCCTAAGAATAGCGTGATAACCACTAATACAATCAGCGCGGCTTCAACAATCGTGTGTATAACCTCTTGAATGGATTCATTAATCGCAATGGTTGAGTCATACATGATATTCATGCTGATATTGCTTGGTAGGTTTCGCTCCAACTCAGGATACAGCTGCATAACATCAGCAGCAATGTTGATCGGGTTAGCACTTGGCGCTGCATTGATGGCGGTTACAACCGTTTGTTTGCCATTAGCACTTGCGCGAACCACATCGTGGCTTTTTTCTAGTGAAACCTTAGCAATATCACCTAAGCGAACAATAGAACCGCCATTTTGACTGGTTTTGACCACCAACCTTTCTAATTCATCGGTATTGGTTACTTGGGTATTGGCACTGCCGTTGTACAGCATAAACTCACCAATTGCTTGGCCAGTTGCTGATTGGTAGTTGTTTGCATTAAGCACCGTCATCACGTCAGTGGCTGTCAGGTTTAATGCTGCCATTTTGGAAGGATCAAGCCATACACGTAATGCGTATTTGATCCCGCCGTACAAGTCGACCTTTGATACGCCATTAACGGTAAACAGTTGTGGGTTAACCACTCGCTCAAGGTAGTCGGTAATTTGGCTTGCAGAGAGTTCATCACTCGTAAAACCAATGTAGAGTACCGCCGTTGTTGAACCGGTAGACATAGTTACGGTTGGATCTTCGGCTTCTTTAGGAAGCTGAGAACGTACCGAGTTAGTCTTGGCCAGTATGTCAGACAGCGCGGCATTCGGGTCGGTATTGAGCTTCATATTGACCGTAATAGTCGAGCTACCGAGTACGGACTGCGACGTCATATAATCAATATTATCGGCTTGAGCGATCGCTTGTTCTAATGGCTGAGTTATAAAGCCTTGGATCAGATCGGCACTGGCACCGTAATAGCTCGTCGTGACCGTCACGATCGTATTTGTCATGTCTGGGTATTCACGAACCTGCATTTTGAAGATTGCTTGGAAGCCAAGCAATGCGATCAAAAAGCTGATTGAAATAGCCAGAACTGGACGTTTAATAAAAACATCAGTAAAGCGCATGATTCCTCCAATTACAGCATTGGTGTTTCAGCTGGCGGCGTCGTTGCATCACTTTCTACAACTCGAACTTTAGCATTGTTACTTAAACGAACTTGACCCGTTGTCACGACAACATCGCCAGGCTCTACGCCTTCCAGTATGTGAGCAATACTTTCTGTACGTTCACCTACTTTCACCACTTGTTGTTTCACACGCTGCACACCATCTTCTTCACGTAAAATATAAACATTGTCACCGTAAAGTGTGAAAGTGATGGCCGTCTGAGGCAGTGTCACTTGGTTTGCTAGTTTAGGTAGAATGATGTTAGCGCGCGCAAACATACCGCTACGTAACTTACCATCGTTGTTTGGGATATCGGCTTGTACTTGGATAAGACCACTTTGGATGCTAACCGCAGGCTCAATGGCACTAATAGAACCTTTAAACGGTTTTTCTGGGTATGCATCAACGAAGATGTCGATCGCCTGACCAACCTCAATACGAGAGATGTCATTTTGAGAAATAGTGAAGCGTAGGCGCATAACACTGGTGTCTTCTAGGCGAACGATGTCAGTGCCAGATTGTAGGTATTGGCCTAGATACACATTACGAATACCGACAGTGCCGTCAAACGGAGCGCGGATCTCGCGACGGGCAATCGATGCTTTAAGGCTTTCAATATCAGCTGAAAGAGAGAAGTAGTTAGCTTCTGCTTCATCGTACGCTTCTTTAGAAATAGAGCCTTTCTTGAATAGCCCTTGGTAGCGCTTGTATTTAGCTTCAGCAGCCGGTAAGCGTGCCTCAGAGCTTTTTAGATTGGCTTTCTCTACATCAGAATCAAGGCGGATCAGTTGTTGGTCATTTTTAACCTCAGTACCTGATTCGAAAGAAATTTGATCGATAACACCGCTGGTTTCGTTCGCTAGTGTCACACCTTGGTTAGGTTCGATGAAGCCGATAGCTTCAATCACTGGAACCCAGTCGATCGGCTGAACTTCAGTTACCGTTACTGGAAACTCTGGTTCAGGGCGGTTGGCCATATACTCAGCAATTTTTTGTTGTTTGAACATGTTAAACCCAATAACGCTGCCGAAAAGTAGTACAGCGATGAGTAACATGAAGAAAGTCCACTTTTTCATTATGGTCAAAACTCCGATCTAGTGTTTAATTATTGCGTCCCAACTGGCTTCGATTGCAGATTCTAGTTCTGCCTCATCAAGTTGGTAAAATCCTAAAGAATGCTTGCGTGCTAGAGAAACACTAGCCGCCAAGCTCAATCCACCTAATACTTCATTGTTAAGTGGTTTAAACAATCCTTGTTCTTTCCCCTCATTAAATAGCAGCTCAACTTGGGCAAACATTTTACGTTCTAGTTCCCTGAAGTTTAGGCTATTTGTGATGGGTAGAGAGTCATACTGAACCCGATTTTTTATTGCGGCTAAATTCGTTCCTGCTAAGTTCCATATGTTCAACCACATAGTACGGTAGCGTTGTTTAATTGGATCCGAATCATTAACCCCTTGTTGAACAGCATCAGCTACTCTTTGAGTCACGAGCATTCGAACATCTTCTATCAAATGCTCTTTATCATCGAAGTAGCGATAGATAGTGCCTGCAGCCACTCCCGCTTCTTTGGCTAATTTTTGCATTGAAAGGCCTTGGAAACCGACCTCTGCAATTAGCTTTTCAGCTGCAGAAAGTATTTGCTGGCGTTTATCCCGAGGTGCATGAGTTGTCATATTTCAACCACCAATGAATGAACGTTCATTCATTATAGCCTAATAACCACACACATGTGCAACAAAGTTTTACATAATCAGCGTAAAAATCTTGTATAAGAGAACGTAGCATTCGTGCTGTTGCAGCATTATTATAGGCGCGCAATTGAATTCGCCCCTCTAGACCAAACTGAGAATCAAATGAAACTGAACCCAAGACAAGATGAAGCCGTGAAATATGTTTCGGGCCCCTGCTTAGTATTAGCGGGCGCTGGATCCGGTAAAACACGTGTTATCACCAATAAAATTGCTTATCTGGTTCAGGAATGTGGCTATAAGGCGCGTAATATTGCGGCGGTGACCTTTACTAATAAAGCGGCACGCGAGATGAAAGAGCGTGTTGGGCAAACTCTAGGTAAGGGCGAATCGAAAGGGCTGATTGTTTCGACTTTTCATACCATGGGCTTAACCATCATTCGCCGTGAATACAAAGCGCTGGGTTTGAAAGCGGGTTTCTCTCTGTTTGATGACCAAGACCAGTTAGCTTTGTTAAAAGAGTTAACAGAGAGACAGATCGATGGTGATAAGGATTTGCTACGCGCTTTAATGAGCACCATTTCGAATTGGAAAAATGACATGCTGACGCCAGATCAGGCGAAAGCACGTGCTCAAGGCGAACAAGAGCAGTTGTTTGCATTCTGTTTTGAGATGTACCAGAAACAGATGAAGGCATACAACGCACTCGATTTTGATGATCTGATCGCGATGCCTGTATTACTACTGAAAACCAATCAAGAGGTGCGTGAGCGCTGGCAGTCGCGTATCCGCTATTTACTGGTCGATGAATACCAAGATACCAACACCAGCCAATATGAGTTGGTTCGTTTACTGGTGGGAGAGCGTGGTCGCTTGACAGTAGTTGGTGACGATGACCAATCTATCTATTCATGGCGTGGTGCAAAACCGCAAAACTTGGTGTTGCTGGGTGAGGACTATCCGAATCTTCGTTTGATCAAACTCGAGCAAAACTATCGTTCAACCAGTCGAATCTTACGTGCGGCGAACATCTTGATCGCCAACAACCCACACGTTTATGAAAAGTCACTGTTCTCAGAGATCCCAGACGGTGAAAAGCTCAAGGTACTGAATGCTAAGAATGAAGAGCATGAAGCAGAGCGTATTACCGGCGAGATCATCGCCCACAAGTTTTTGAACCGTACTGAGTACAAAGATTACGCGGTGCTTTACCGTGGTAACCACCAATCGCGCTTAATTGAAAAAGCGCTGATGCAGAACCGCGTGCCCTACAAGATCTCTGGCGGAACCTCTTTCTTCGCTAGAGCCGAAATTAAAGACATCATGGCTTACCTACGAGTGTTGGTGAACCCTGATGATGACAACGCCTTCCTGCGTATTGTAAACACGCCTCGCCGTGAGATAGGCCCGGTTACGCTAGAAAAGCTAGGTAGCTATGCCAATATGCGTGGTAAGAGCTTGTTTGAGGCCAGCTTCGAGATGGGCTTAGAGCAGACACTGACGGGGCGTGGTTTAGAAAATTTGCGCCGCTTCGGTGACTGGATTGTTCGTATCTCAGACAATGCCGAGCGTGGTAATACGGTTGAAGCCGTTCGTTCTTTGGTTCGTGACATCAACTACGAAGATTGGTTGTACGAAACCTCAGCGAGCCCTAAAGCCGCTGAAATGCGAATGAAGAACGTCTCTGATCTGTATAGCTGGATTGTGGCCGATCTTGAGGGTGACAACTACGATAAAGAAGAGAAAACCCTGCGCGAGGTGGTTCAACGTTTAACGCTGCGCGATATGATGGAGCGTGGTGAGGATGATGACGATGCAGATCAAGTCCAATTAATGACATTGCATGCATCGAAAGGTCTAGAGTTCCCATATGTATTCCTGATGGGTGCAGAAGAGGGCATCTTGCCGCACCAAACCAGTGTCGATGAAGGCAACGTAGAAGAAGAACGTCGTCTTATGTATGTGGGGATTACTCGAGCGCAGAAAGAGCTGACTTTTACTAAGTGTCGTGAACGTCGTCAATATGGTGAATTAATAAAGCCAACACAAAGCCGCTTCCTCGATGAGCTGCCGCACGATGATGTGGAGTGGGAAAGCGTTAAGAAGCCTCAATCCGCTGAAGAAAGAATGGAAAAAGGGCAGGCGCACATTGCGAATATTCGAGCGATGTTCAACAAGAAGTAATGCCCTACTTTAATCGCACTATATAGAAGCCAATAAAAAAGGTGACCATGAGGTCACCTTTTCTGAATCTGGCATTTTTAATTACAGACCGGCAATCATGTGCTCGATAGCATCTTTGATTTCGTCGTCTGAACAATCCATACATGAACCTTTCGCTGGCATCGCATTGAAGCCGTTGATTGCGTGGTCAGCTAGAATGTCGCGACCTTGAGCAATGCGAGGACCCCAGTCACCAGCATCACCTGTTTTAGGTGCGCCACTTACGCCAGATGCGTGACAAGCGATACAAAAGGTACCGTAAACTGCTGCGCCATCACGAGGGCCTGTTGGTTCTGCGGCTACTGGCTCGCTGCCGACTAGGTAAACTTGGCCAACTGGTTTGATGCGTTCAGCAATTGCATCGTGCTCCGCTTCGCTTAGGCCTGCAGCCATTGCGCCAGTTGAAAAGGTTAAAACTGCGATGACAACGCTTAAAATTCGACGAGACATATCCATTAAACTCACTTTACATTCCCAAGGTAAGTACATGCTTACCAATTTATAGTGTTGGAAGGGTGTTTTGGCTTTAACCAGCAAAGAGCAACTGTTAAACCAATGTAAATAATGGGTGATTATATCCCGATAAGTTGTTGCAATAAACAACAACTTATAAGCTGTGGCGGGTTGTAGTACTCAAATAAGGGGTTTATCACATATTAACTGTCGAAAAAGAGACCAAACAGAAAAAAAAGTTAAAAAAGTACTAGACGGCATTGGGTGATATACGTATTATTCCACTCCGCCGACAGGGCATGCGCCTGTAGCTCAGCTGGATAGAGCGTTGGCCTCCGGAGCCAAAGGCCGAAGGTTCGAATCCTTTCAGGCGCGCCATCCGGTCTCTTACTTCGGTAAGTGAGAAATTGGCAAAAAGAAATAATGGTGGCTATAGCTCAGTTGGTAGAGCCCTGGATTGTGATTCCGGTGGTCGCGAGTTCGAATCTCGTTAGCCACCCCATTCTTTCTTTACAAAATATCGGTAGCTTCGGCTTCCAGTGTTGATTCATTATTCCCAAGAGTCGATAAAAAACTAGTCGGTGAATAGCGCAGCTTGGTAGCGCATCTGGTTTGGGACCAGAGGGTCGGGGGTTCGAATCCCTCTTCACCGACCACTATTTCAATAATCGCTTTTAAGCGGTTATATAAAAAATTAGTGGTGGCTATAGCTCAGTTGGTAGAGCCCTGGATTGTGATTCCGGTGGTCGCGAGTTCGAATCTCGTTAGCCACCCCATTAATTTTGGTAGCTTCTTTGAAGTTCCCAGTTTGAGAAATCAAACGAAACGTCTCGGTGAATAGCGCAGCTTGGTAGCGCATCTGGTTTGGGACCAGAGGGTCGGGGGTTCGAATCCCTCTTCACCGACCACCTTAAGAAGCCCTAGTCAAAAGACTAGGGCTTTTTTACATCTGAAACTTAGATAACTTGAACAGAGTGGGGTTCGCCTGATGTTCAAAGAATGTCTCTTCACTGATCACTTAAGAAGCCTCAACTAGCCGTCCGCGTCAGAAATGACGGGGCTTCTTACATCTATCTCCCCTTCTTATATAAGACAGATTCCTAACGATCTGCTTGATAATGGTGCTGCTACAGAGTTGCTTTCTTTATCAAATGTACAGTTCTATATCTAATTTTATATAAATGGAGTGCTCAATAATTCGACATATTAATGGGTTTGGTCTAAAGACTTTAATGAAAAGTGAAACCTGACCCTAAATTTGCTCACTAAGGCCTGAATTTGACAGCTTTGTACGCATTTGGTCGTTCAAAAACTCCTCTGATTTATTAGGCCTTTCGTTTGTCTGTTTTGTATTTACCAAAATAATACAGATGGTTAAATGTATGGCTAATTAACGTTTATCTGGTTGTTTTATTTGTTTAAATTAACAAAATTAGCGTTTGTTTCTATAGTGTTAATTGTTTTTTGGAATAATTATTTGTTTTTAGTGACTGGTAGTGAGATCTGCTTTGAAGCACGGCTTTAACTCTACAAGTAAGTAGTGGTAAGGAGTTTGTGAGTATTTCTTGCCGATAATATAATGTTGATTTTTCTTACTATATGCTCTTTTGGTGAATAGTTATGTGGCACTTTTGCTTGCTAAGCGTTTAATGTCGACTTTTTATCCTATTTTTGTTGCTTTTCTGTGAATTATTTGCCAAATTGTCAACCGTATAAAATATCAGAACAATATTCTGGTAAGAATGGATTCAATTTTGCAGACAGGGCAGAAAGCTGCCAAAGCAGTAGAGGTCTGGTAATGTCACTTTTAGAAGTAAAAAATCTTCGTATCGAATACCCATCTCGTCATGGAGTTCACGCCGCAGTTAAATCACTTTCGTTCAACATTGAACGTGGTGAGATTGTTGGTGTTGTAGGCGAGTCTGGTGCAGGTAAATCAACAGTAGGTAATGCTGTGATCGATTTGCTGAGCCCTCCTGGCCGCATTGCTAGCGGCGAGGTATTTCTGGATGGCGAAAAAGTCTCTGGTTTATCTCCTGAACAGATGCGTTCTGTTCGCGGCTCAAAGATTGGTTTTATCTTCCAAGACCCAATGACTTCTCTTAACCCTCTATTCACAGTAGAACAGCAGTTAAAAGAGACGATTCATGCCAACATGAAGGTTTCGGATCAAGAAGCCTACCAGCGCTCATTAGACTTGATGAACCAAGTGGGTATCCCACAACCAGAAAACCGTTTAAAGCAGTACCCTCACCAATTCTCTGGCGGTATGCGTCAGCGTGTGGTTATCGCGATCGCATTGGCAGGTGAACCTGACCTAATCATCGCAGATGAACCAACAACAGCACTGGATGTTTCTATCCAAGACCAGATCTTGGGTTTGATTCGCGACCTATGTATTAAGAAGAACGTAGGTTGCATGTTGGTCACGCACGACATGGGCGTGGTATCTAACGTTACCGACCGCGTAGCCGTTATGTATCGTGGTGACTTAGTTGAGTTTGGCCCAACAGCGAAAGTTCTGGGTACTCCTGAGCACCCATATACACACAGTCTTATCTCTGCGGTTCCTCGTTCGGATCGCAAACTCGATCGTTTCCCTCTTGTTAGCTACATCGAAGAAGCACAAGAGATGGAACCATTGGATGTGAAGAACCACTGGTTAGGTCAAAGCCAAGATCACCGTGATTACACTGGCCCTCTGTTGAACGTTGAGAACGTAAACTTACGCTTTACTACCAAAGATTCTTTCTTTGAGAGCCGTCGTGAGTACGTTCAAGCATCAAACAACGTGAGCTTTGAAGTGCATGAAGGTGAGACGTTTGGTTTAGTAGGTGAATCAGGTTCAGGTAAATCAACGATTGCTCGTGTGATTGCTGGCTTGTACGCACCAAACTCAGGCAAGGTAACGTTTGAAGGCGTTGATCTTACTGGTCTGAAATCTGAAAAAGAACGTCGCCCTATGCGTCGTCAAATGCAGATGGTTTTCCAAAACCCTTACACATCAATGAACCCTCGAATGAAGATATTCGACATCATTGCTGAACCTATCCGATTCCATAAGCTTACTCGCAACGAAAATGAAACTCGTCAGATCGTGAACGACCTGCTAGAGCACGTGGGTTTAGGCAAAATGGCTGGGGTGAAGTACCCACACGAATTCTCAGGTGGTCAACGTCAGCGTATTTCTATCGCTCGCGCTTTGGCGACTCGCCCACGTCTTTTGATTTGTGATGAACCAACATCGGCACTGGACGTGTCGGTACAGGCTCAGATTCTTAACCTACTAAAAGACTTACAAGACGAGCTAAACCTAACCATGCTGTTCATCAGTCACGATCTACCGGTTATTCGCCAAATGTGTGACCGTGTTGGTGTGATGCAGATGGGGACATTATTGGAGGTTGCGCCAACGGAGCAGCTGTTCCAATCACCTCAGCATGAATACAGCAAACAACTGATTTCTTTAATGCCTGAATTTACAGGCTTAAGAGAAGAAAAAGCAGTGGCACAAGCCGCGGTATAAAAATCAGCAGGCTGGAGTTTAGCTTGCTAACAACAATAAACAGACGCAAATACAACAACTAGGGATCTGGATTCCCGCATGAAGGAGTTATGCAATGAAAACCATGAAAAGCAAATTAGCAGTAGCTTTAATGGCAGCTGGCCTAAGCTTTAGTGCAGCAGCAGCAGATATTACCGTTGGCTACGCAGCTGACCCAGTATCACTTGACCCGCACGAGCAGCTGTCTGGTGGCACACTGCAAATGTCTCACATGGTGTTTGACCCTCTAGTACGTTTCACTCAAGAGATGGATTTTGAAGGCCGCCTAGCATCTAGCTGGGAGCGTGTTGATGAAACGACTTTCCGCTTCAACCTACGTAAAGGTGTGAAATTCCACTCTGGTAACGAACTGACTGCTGATGATGTTGTGTGGACTTTTGAACGTCTACAAGCTTCTCCAGACTTTAAGTCTATCTTCACGCCATACGAAAAAATGGTAAAAGTGGATGACTACACAGTTGAGCTAGTATCAAAAGCGGCTTACCCACTAGTACTACAAACAGCAACTTACATCTTCCCAATGGACAGCAAGTTCTACTCTGGCCAAACAGCGGAAGGTAAAGACAAGTCTGAGCTAGTTAAGCACGGTAACTCGTTTGCTTCGACTAACGTTTCAGGTACTGGTCCATTTATCGTAACGCAGCGTGAGCAAGGCGTTAAAGTAACGTTCGAGCGTTTCAACGATTACTGGGACACAGAAACTGAAGGCAACGTAGACAAGCTAACACTTGTGCCAATCAAAGAAGACGCGACACGTGTTGCAGCACTTCTTTCTGGCGACGTTGATATGATTCACCCAGTAGCACCAAACGATCACAAGCGTGTTAAAAACGCTAAGAACATCGATCTAGTGACGCTACCTGGTACTCGTATCATCACGTTCCAAATGAACCAAAACAGCAACGAAGCACTTAAAGATGTTCGCGTTCGTCAGGCGATTGTTCACGCAATCAACAACGAAGGTATCGTTAAGAAGATCATGAAAGGCTTCGCAACAGCAGCTGGTCAGCAAAGCCCAACAGGCTACGCGGGTCACAACGAAGACCTAGTTCCTCGTTACGATCTGAAAAAAGCGAAAGAGCTGATGAAAGAAGCGGGCTACGAAGATGGCTTTACGCTAACTATGATGGCTCCAAACAACCGTTACGTGAACGATGCGAAAGTAGCGCAAGCGTCTGCGGCAATGCTGTCTAAGATTGGTATCAAAGTTGATCTTAAAACTATGCCTAAAGCACAGTACTGGCCTGAGTTTGATCTATGTTCAGCAGACATGATGATGATCGGCTGGCACTCAGATACAGAAGATTCAGCTAACTTCAACGAGTTCCTAACTATGACTCGTAACGAAGAGACTGGCCGTGGTCAATACAACTGTTCTGGCTACTCAAACCCAGAAATGGATGCGATCGTAGAAGCTTCTAACACTGAAACTGACCCAGTTAAGCGTGCTGAAATGCTGAAAGGCGTTGAAGCAACACTTTACAACGACGCAGCATTCGTACCGCTACACTGGCAAAGTGAAGCGTGGGGCGCGAAGTCTAACGTAGGTGCAGCAGACGTAGTAAACCCAATGGTTATGCCTTACTTCGGCGACCTAGTTGTAAAATAATCTAGCTTGCTAGAATCGAGAGCCTGAAGCTTTTCAGGCTCTCAAATTATTAAGATATAGATTTAAGTTTCGGTATTTGGTCTTCCTTCAGTCTGGCTAAATACCTTTTTTAAGACTGAATTTTGTTATCTAGTCGCGGATTTCGACTAGATAGTCATGGATAGATAAGGGGCAAGGAATGGTTACGTTTCTGGTCAAGCGCCTGTTTCAGGCACTGATAGTGATGTTTGTGATCAGTTTGGTGGCGTTTGCCATTCAGGATAACCTGGGCGACCCGTTGCGTGAGTTAGTCGGTCAATCTGTTTCAGAATCGGAGCGTCAAGCGCTGCGTGATGAACTCGGCTTAAATGATCCCTTCATTACAAAATACACTCGCTTTGTGGGCGCAGCTCTACAAGGTGATCTTGGTACTTCATATTTCTTTAAACGCCCAGCTGTGGACGTAATCTTAGATAAACTAGTCGCAACGCTTGAGCTTGTGTTCGGCGCTTCTCTGATCATTGTTTGTCTGTCGATTCCACTTGGCGTTTATTCTGCAATACACCCAAAAAGCTTCTTCACTAAACTGGTGATGGCGGGCAGTAGTATCGGCATTTCTGTGCCTGTTTTCTTAACCGCAATCATGTTGATGTATGTATTCTCTATTGAGTTAGGTTGGCTGCCGTCGTTTGGACGTGGTGAGACCGCAAACTGGTTTGGCTGGGAGTCTGGTTTCTTAACGCTCGATGGCCTTGCACACTTAGTGCTGCCGAGTATTGCTCTAGCATCTATCATGCTGCCTCTGTTCATTCGTCTAGTACGCTCTGAAATGCTAGAGGTTCTTAGCTCTGAATATATCAAGTTTGGTAAAGCAAAAGGCCTAGCGCTGAACAAGATTTACTACCAACACGCTTTGAAAAACACAATGCTGCCAGTACTAACGGTAGGCGGTGTTCAAATCGGTACTATGGTGGCTTACACCATTCTTACTGAAACTGTATTCCAGTGGCCGGGTACCGGCTTCCTATTCCTTGAAGCGATTAACCGAGTGGATACACCACTGATTACCGCATACGTTATCTTCGTTGGCCTGATCTTCGTAGTAACTAACACCATTGTTGACCTGCTATACGGCATCATTAACCCAACAGTGAACATCACAGGGAAAGGAGCATAATCATGGAACAAACAACAACAGCTCCATCTCGTTGGGAGCGATTCAAGCAGTCAGACATTCTGTACTACTTCTTACGTGACAAAGTGGCAATGGTGAGCTTCGCTATCTTTGCAGCTTTCCTTGTTATGGCATTAGCGGCACCTATTCTAGCGCCAACAGACCCGTATGACGTGACGTCTATCGACATCATGGATTCTGAGTTGCCACCATCTTGGATGGAAGACGGCGAAGAACGCTTCCTACTGGGTACTGATGAGCAGGGTCGTGACATCTTATCTACGATGCTTTACGGCTCGCGTCTGTCATTGACGATCGGTTTCCTAGCGGTAGGTCTTCAGCTGACTCTCGGTATCATCATTGGCTTGTCTGCAGGTTACTTCGGTGGTCGTATTGATAGCTTCCTGATGCGTTTTGCCGATGTTCAGCTTTCGTTCTCAACCATGATGGTTGCGATCATTGTCTCGGCCATCTTTAAGGCGAGTTTCGGTAGTGACTTCTACGCGCAATATGCGGTTGTTATGCTGGTGGTGATCATCGGTATTGCTGAATGGCCGCAGTATGCTCGTACGATTCGTGCATCGGTATTGGCAGAGAAGAAGAAAGAGTACGTAGAAGCGGCACGTGTGATGGGCTTTAGAGCGCCTCGCATCATGTTCCGCCATATTCTGCCTAACTGTTTATCACCGATTTTGGTTATCTCTACGGTACAGGTGGCAAATGCCATCATGTCAGAAGCGGCACTTTCTTTCCTAGGTTTAGGTCTTCCGGTAGACCAACCATCACTCGGTGCCCTGATCAGTACTGGTTTTAACTACATTTTCTCAGGAGCATGGTGGATCACAGCATTCCCAGGTGTGCTTTTGGTAACATTGGTTCTCGTTATTAACCTATTAGGCGACTGGTTACGTGACGTGTTTAACCCGAAAATTTATAAAGGGTGATAGCCCGGTTTGATTTTTAGTAAAAAAAGTCACTAAATTAAGAGCCGTAAGCAATTACGGCTCTTTTTTTGCTTAATGGATCTGGAACTTAGTATTATTGACAGTGTCAATAATAGTTAAAATGGAATTCATGTTTTATCGACATAGATTCGGTAATAATTAGCCCGCAAGGGTTTAAGTGGTGGTTATGAAATTGACAATGAATGCTGTATGTCGTGCTGTGACGAGAAATTATCGTATGGGACTTATCGCTGCATCTCTTTTGGTATCGAGCCAAGTGAATGCAGAGTCGGTTCTATGTGATGCAACTCAGGCAAGCACCAACCAATTACCACAGCTAGAGCAATCATGTCCGATCGGTAAGGGCGTGTGGGGCAGTAAAGCACCTAAACGTCATTCAGATAACGAGCTGTTTTGGGTTCAATGTGGCCTGCTGAACAAGCCTTTGTCACTGAGCCGAGCAAAGCCTCTGTATGAGAAGATCTCGACCAACGTTTGGATGAAGCCGGAAGGCGGAGACTACCGTTGCTTAATCGGACCTTATTCTACCTTCTCTGATGCGAGAAAAGACCTAGCTCAGGTGCGTAAGGTTTCTGGTTACGGTGAAGCCTTTATTCGTATGGTCGATAAGTCGAAAACCTCATCACAGCCTATTGTGGCAAAACCAGCAGAGCCAAAAGCGGTGACGCACAAGGCTCCTGCAAAAGTAGAAGCTAAGCCTGCACCGAAACCTGTGGCTACTAAGCAAGTGGCGGCGGTAGCGAGCGCTGCAGCAATTCAGACGCTACCAAGCGGTAACGCGAGTTCAGACAATGATCTAGAGATCGAGATTCGCGTGAAAGCAGACATTGCGGGTAGCCAATATGCTATTCCTTACCTTCTAGATCATCAACAACAGTTCTACATGGAGCAAGGTAAGCCTTGGAGCCGCCTAGATTACGATAGCGCTGAATTGGTGTGTAATCAGGTCAACATGAAGCTGATGAGTGAGAAGCAATGGCAAAGCATCTTGAGCTCAAAGGTTATGGAAAAACAGAACTGGCCAATGCATCTCCCTTATTGGGGCGCAGATAAGAAAGGTCTGTTTACCAACGGTAACGTCAACCAGTTGAAAGGTTCTTCATTGCTTAATGTGATGTGCGTTAAGTAACGACGACCGTTACCAAACCAAATAAGCCTCAGCCATTGCTGGGGCTTTGTTGTTTATACGCCTCTCTTTTTCAACATCGGTTCGACTTTTAGACACTCGTTCTTCAAGACGAATTTGATTAAAAATCGTTAAAAATTGTTCAAATAGTACGGTTGATGCGTAGAAAACCATAACTCAAGCAATAAGGTGATTGAGATTATGAGTTTAAAAAAACGATTAGAAGACGTGGCTCCACGCTTTGAAGCCGGTGGTAAGTACGAAAAGCTCTACCCAGTGTATGAAGCTTTCGCGACAATATTCTATACACCCGGAAACGTAAACCGCGGCATAACCCATGTTCGTGACAGCATTGACCTAAAGCGCATTATGATTTTGGTGTGGTTGGCGACCTTCCCGGCAATGTTCTGGGGAATGTATAGCGTCGGACACCAAAGCGTTCTCGCACTCACATCCAGTTATCAATTAAATGAACTTGCCTCGGTTATCGAGAGTAGCTGGCGTCTGTCGTGGGCATTTGGTGATGCGCAGTCATTGATGGCAAGTGGCTGGGCAAGTCAGATGTTGCTTGGTGCACTCTATTTCCTACCCGTTTATGCCACGGTGTTTGTAGTAGGTGGCGTCTGGGAGGTACTGTTTGCTGTCGTTCGTAAGCACGAAGTTAATGAAGGTTTTTTTGTTAGCTCTGTGCTGTTTGCACTCATCCTCCCGCCAACCATCCCGCTTTGGCAAGCCGCGTTAGGTATCACCTTTGGTATTGTTGTCGCCAAAGAGTTATTCGGCGGCACAGGGCGAAATTTCCTTAACCCAGCCCTTGCAGGACGCGCGTTCCTTTACTTTGCCTATCCCGCCAACATGTCCGGTGGGTTGGTATGGGTTGCTGCTGACGGCTATTCAGGCGCGACCCCACTGAGCCAATGGTATGAGGGGGGCAGCCCGTCACTCATCAATAATATGACTGGCGAGGCGATCACCTGGATGGATGCCTTTATCGGTAATATTCCAGGTTCGATGGGTGAGGTGTCGTCACTGCTTATCATGCTGACGGGGTTGATTTTGATTGTGATGAAGATAGCGTCTTGGCGCATTGTCGCCGGTGTGATTGTTGGGCTTGTGGCGACCTCGAGTTTACTGAACTGGATAGGGTCGGATACTAACTCGATGTTTTCGATGCCGTTTTACTGGCACTTTGTGTTGGGTGGTGTAGCGTTTGGTACCTTCTTCATGGCGACAGACCCAGTATCTGCCGCGTTTACCAATCAGAGTAAATGGGCCTATGGGATTTTGATCGGCGTGATGACGGTCGGCATCCGAGTGCTCAATCCTGCTTATCCAGAGGGCATTATGCTCGCTATCTTGTTCGCCAACCTGTTCGCTCCGCTATTCGACTTTGTAGTGAAAGAGCAGAACATTAAACGAAGACTTAAACGGACATCGCGCTAATCTAGGTGATTAAAAGTGAAAGTGACTCCCATAAGAAAGGCTTGCATTGATGCAAGCCTTTCAATTTTTATCGCGATTGATTTGAGGTTGATTTAACTCCACTTCAAATCAATCTCGAAAGGCTGTGTGCTACCACAATGCTCACCGCACATCTCGTCGTATGCACTGTTGTGTATCAGCATTGCTGACGATACGCCTTGATCACTGAAGTGGTCGCGGGCTTGGTTAACACTCAAAAACTTCATTGGGTGCTGGTGGTCGTCTTTGATTAACTGCTTTTGCTCGCCAATGATTTGGTAAGCCAAGTAGATCCCGCCTTCAAATGATTCAATGAGTAGATTCATAACAAACTCCATGTTGTTCTCGATAGTTCTTTGTTTCTGTATCTACGTTGATGGTTGTTTGAAGGTTCATGTGTGTTAAAAATGAAAAAACCAGAAGCTCAGCTTCTGGTTTATTAATAAGTCATCAAACTAACTCAAAGGTTAGTTGATTTTCTGCATGATGCTAACACGGCCTGTTGTTGATCCGTCTGGAGTCATTTTACGGCGAGTTAGCAACCCTTCATCCCAGTTAGTACCTGCTGGCTGATACTCCCATTTAATGATGTATTCTTGATTATTACCATTTGCATCAACAGGACATTTATCTCCTGAACCAGGAATATAACCATTGTCAGTATCATCACAGAAGCGCACGACTGAGTTTAGATCTGTCAGTGTTGCTTTTGATTCACGTCCTGAAATGTTAAACCACCAATAGTCAATTGCAGCAAGCTCTTTATAGGTATACTTCTTGCCTGAGTCTTCAAGATCTGCCGGTGAGTTTGCATTGCACTCTTTCCCTGATACGGTAGCGCCCTCAGAATCAAATACCATTCTCATGACAGCATTTTGTCCATCAGCGCAAATCTGAGTGGTATCCCAAGACCCAGTGAAATCCACGTACCTTTCGTCACTAGGTGTTTCTACGTGATAGTAGAAATTCAAACTTTCTTCGATACGCTTTGCTTTACTTGATTCGCTTGATGGGTCGCTTAACTCTGTTTTTGAACGAATTTGTGTGTATATTTTTGTAATTGGGTCATAGCTACCTGAAAGAGTTTCATATTGGTATGAAGGGGTTGCATCGCCTTCATCTCGATCATCTTCCAGTTTGTTTGGCGTGTAGTGGTTGAGGACTTGTTGATTCCCTTCAATGAAAGGTGCCCAACCGTAACTCTTTGGTTTAGGTGTGGTATTTTCTTTGCTTTTATCAAGTAGAAGGTAAGAAAACGGAGCGTTTAGGGTGAAGTCTGGGTTAGCTGTTTGATTGCAGCCTGCAGAACTCCCTGCCAATACACAGCTGATGTACTTTTCAGCGTCTGCGTATGACAATAAAGAGTCGCTGTCACTTACAGCAATAAGACCATTGGCTGAATCTTGATAAGTGAAGTAAGGCGTGCCACGTGTATGTTCAAACACAGCTTTAGGGAGCATTTTGTCAGCGTGAACTAACATTGTTTTGTCGTTAGGGCGGTTGTTTGGATCGTTAATATCATACTGTCTCACCATGATTGAGCGAATAAATTGCCCATTTTTCGCTACAAATGGATTGGCATCAGCGCTGCCGCGAACAGTCCCTGATTTTTCTCCGAATGCTTTCTCCATATGAGCCAATGCTTCAGATTCATTAGTAATTGAAGTGACTCCCATCGCTGTTAGGAAGTCTGTAACAGAATCACGGTCATCTAGACTTAGGTTTTTCATCTTCGCTAACGTCGCAGCATCAGGTTCGCGCAACGCATCTGGAATTGTCAGTACTTCATCAGAAGCGCTACCAAATTGGTTATCTAAAGACTGAAGTAGAATTGCTAAATTTAGAGCTCGGTCGTATTTGCCCGCCGCTTCAAATGGTGTCAGTACATCACGGTTTGATGCTGCCCCTACTTTCAAGCCATTTTCACCACCAATGAAGAAGGTCACCGTATCGTCAGACTTAGCGGTAAATTCGCCTTCGCTGTTTGTGATGCCCTTTGAACCAGAGCTAGTGCTGTAGTAGATACCTTCAACAGCGGCATCGATAAATTTGTTGGTTGTTGTTGATGGTTCTGTCGGTGTTGTGACACCTGAATTAGAACTGTCGCTACCACAACCTGTTAAAGCCACTGCAATCGCCGCTGCGAGAATACTCACTTTTTTCATTACTCGTACATCCTTTCTGTAATAGAGCTATTTGTTATTTTTATGCGTGTAATTTTATAGCGCGCGATTGTAGCGTGATCTTTCTTCCAAGTTAAGTGTGTAAAATGCTGTTTGGTTAATAAGCATTCAAACATACGGTAAAAAACACAAAAAGCCGACAGATGTCGGCTTTTTCATAATATTTCTTTGACTTACAAAGGTTTAACGCATGGTAACAAACTCTTCGCTGCCCGTTGGGTGAATCGCCACAACAGAGTCGAAGTCTGCTTTGGTTGCGCCCATCTTCATTGCAACGCCGAAGCCTTGAATCATTTCATCAACCGTGAAGCCGATGCCGTGTAGGCCAACGACAGTCTCTTCTTCGCCAGCACATACTAGCTTCATCTTACAAGGTTGACGGTGCTTGGTTACTGCTGTGTACATCGCAGTGAAGCCCGATGTGTAAACCTTGATGTTGTCTTTGCCGTACTTCTCTTCAGCTTCTTGGGTCGTAAGACCGATCGTGCCGATAGGTGGGTGGCTGAATACAACAGTAGGCACTAGCTTGTAGTCCATTTTTGCGTTGGTTTGACCGTTGAATAGACGTTCAGAAAGCTGACGACCTGCTTTAACAGCAACAGGAGTTAGCTCGATACCGCCTTCCATGATGTCGCCAACACAGTAGATGCCAGGAACATTAGTTGCTTGGAACTCGTCTACTTTGATGTAGCCACGGTCGTTAGTTGCAACGCCAGTTGATGCTAGGTTGATAGCGTCAGTTGCTGGGTGGCGACCGATAGCCCAGATTAGGTGGTCAACGTTTTGAGTGTTGCCGTTCTCTAGGTGTAGAGTCAGTGTGCCATCCGCTTCTTTCACAACTTCTTTAGGCACTGAGTGCGTGTGAAGTGTTGGACCTTCTGCTTCCATTACTTCTACTAGCGTTTCGATGATCATTGGATCGAAGCTACGTAGTGGAGATTCTTTACGACAGAACAAGTGTGTTTCTGTGCCTAGTGCGCTTAGTACACCTGCGATCTCAACTGCGATGTAGCCAGCACCGATAACCGCAACGCGTTTTGGTTGCTCCATTAGGTCGAAGAAGCCATTTGAGTCGATACCGTATTCTGCACCTGGGATGTTTGGAATTGTTGGACGACCACCTACCGCGATCAGGATGTGATCAGCGGTGTAGTGTTCACCGTTAACTTCAACGGTCTTTACGTCAACACCTTCCCCTGAAACAAAGCGCGCAAAGCCTTTGATTACGTTTATTTTGTTGTTACCAAGAACACGATCGTAAGATTGGTGGATACGACCAATGTACGCTTGACGGTTTTCAACCAGTTTGCCCCAGTTGAAGCCTTTTACGTCAACGTCGAAGCCGTAGTCTTTTGAATATAGGTTGATCGCTTCAGCAACTTGAGCGCCGTGCCACATAACCTTTTTAGGAACACAACCAACGTTTACACAAGTACCACCAAGGTCTTGAGCTTCGATAAGTGCAACTTTTGCACCGTGCATTGCTGCGCGGTTAGCTGATGCGATGCCGCCTGAACCGCCGCCGATACAGATGTAATCAAAATGAGTCGCCATTACTTTCTCCATTTATTGAAGGTTGTAGTCACAGTGAGAACACTGGATACCTACGTCCTATAGATTCTTAAATTGTCTAATTATTATATTGAGGGCAGATCGGTTGAACTCAATCTCCCTGTTTAAAATTTATTCGTCCACATCACAGTCTGTTGAAGATTCTTCAGTCTATGATGTGGACTCGAGATTACTCGGGTACGATCCACTCTACTTTGAAGTGACCGGTCGCCGGCGCAATTGCTTCCTTCAAGAATGGAAGAATCTCTTTCATTTGGCTTTCTAGCTTCCAAGGCGGGTTAATCACGATCATGCCTGATGCTGTCATGCCACGCTCGTTGGTGTCTGGTGATACGCCAAGTTCGATTTGTAGAATCTTGTTGATGCCTAAGCCTTCGAGACCTTCAATCATATCTTCGATATCACAGCGGTTTACTACCGGGTACCAAATTGCGTAGATACCAGTTGCCCAGCGCTTGTGGCTTTGAGCGATTGCAGTCACGACATCACGATACTCTTTTGCAAGCTCGTAAGGTGGGTCGATCAGTACTAAACCACGACGTTCTTTTGGTGGCAGGCTGCCCTTTAAGCGCTTAAAACCATCTTCTTTGTAGATAGATACCTGACGATCACGGTGGAACTCTTGCTCAAGCAGCGGGTGATCGGCTGGGTGAAGCTCAGTCAGTACCATGCGGTCTTGGTCACGCAGGTGTGCACGTGCAACACGTGGAGAACCTGGGTAGTAACGCAGTTTCTCGCCATTATTGAGAATGGAAATAGACTCAAGGTAGCTTTGAATGTCTTCAGGAAGGTCTTTTTGCTCCCAAACGCGGGCAATACCTTGCTTGTATTCACCGGTTTTTTCAGACCATTCATGCGTTAAGTCGTAACGACCTACACCAGAGTGAGTGTCATGATAAACAAAAGGCTTATCCTTCTGTTTCAAAGAATTAAGAATAAGGCTCTGTACGATATGCTTTACTACGTCGGCATGGTTGCCCGCGTGGAAGCTGTGGCGATAACTTAACAAATTAAACTCTCGTAACACTCTCGAATTAGAGTGTGGTTAGTGTAGGTGGGGTTAATCAGACTATTATAACCCTCAATGGACCATAAATTCTCGAACAATTCAGGAACAGTCGCTAGCAATATGCAGTTAGTTATTGGTTCTACTATTGAAATTTGCCTTTATGGGCACTATTTAATAACTATTCGCAGGTGATTTTTTAGGGCGAACTTTAGCCTGATGACTGTAAGACGACCTCATTACAAAAAAGACGAAAGTCTCTAAAGCCAAAGGAATGTTTATATGTCTAATCCGCTATTAACCTTCACGGACTTACCTCCGTTTTCACAGATCAAGCCAGAGCACGTAAAGCCTGCAGTTGAGCAAGTGATTGAAGCGTGTCGCAACAAGATAGAACAAGTACTTGAAGGTAATACTTCACCAAGCTGGGACAACCTAGTTGCTCCAATTGAAGAAGTGGATGATCGTTTAGGTCGCATTTGGTCACCTGTAAGCCATATGAACTCTGTCGTGAACAGTGACGAACTGCGTGAAGCGTATGAGAGCTGCTTACCTGTGCTATCTGAATACGGCACTTGGGTTGGCCAACACAAAGGCTTGTTCGAAGCGTATAAAGCGATCAAGGCGAGTGAAGCATTCTCTGCACTGAACCGAGCTCAACAAAAAACTATTACCGACGCACTGCGCGACTTTGAATTGTCGGGCATTGGCTTACCTGCAGATGAACAGCATCGTTACGGCGAGATCAGCAAGCGCCAGTCTGAGTTAGGCTCTCAATTCTCAAATAACGTGCTTGATGCAACCATGGGTTGGAGCAAGCAGATCACAGACGTAGCTGAGCTGGCAGGTATGCCTGAATCAGCACTGGCGGCAGCTCAAGCGGCGGCTGAGTCTAAAGAGCAACAAGGCTACCTACTGACTTTAGATATCCCATCATACCTACCTGTGATGACCTACTGTGATAACCAAGAACTGCGTAAAGAGCTTTACGAAGCTTACGTAACTCGCGCTTCAGATCGCGGTCCAAATGCGGGTAAGTGGGACAATACTGAGATCATCACTGAGCAACTTAAGCTGCGTCACGAGATCGCACGCATGCTTGGCTTTAGCACTTACAGCGAAAAATCTTTGTCGACTAAGATGGCAGAAACGCCAGACCAAGTACTTGGTTTCCTTAACGACCTAGCAGTAAAAGCCAAACCGCAAGGTGAGCGCGAAGTAGAAGAGCTACGCCAGTTTGCTGAGAAAGAATTTGGTGTCTCTGAGCTAAACCTGTGGGACATCGCTTACTACAGTGAGAAACAAAAACAGAAACTGTTCGAGATCTCTGATGAAGAGCTTCGTCCTTACTTCCCAGAATCTAATGTGGTTTCAGGTCTGTTTGAGGTACTGAACCGCGTGTTTGGTATGTCGGTAACAGAGCGTCAAGGCGTAGACACTTGGCATGAGTCAGTGCGTTTCTTTGATATCTTTGATGCGACTGGAACACTGCGTGGTAGCTTCTACCTAGATCTATACGCACGTGAACACAAACGTGGTGGCGCTTGGATGGATGACTGTCGTGGTCGTCGCATTACCGAATCTGGCGAGCTACAGACCCCGGTTGCTTACCTAACGTGTAACTTCAATAAGCCAGTTGGTGATAAGCCAGCACTGTTTACTCACGATGAAGTGGTGACCTTGTTCCACGAATTCGGTCACGGTATCCACCACATGCTGACGCAAGTAGAAGCGGGCGCAGTTGCGGGTATCAATGGCGTGCCTTGGGATGCGGTTGAATTACCAAGTCAGTTCCTAGAAAACTGGTGTTGGGAAGAAGAAGCGCTGTCGTTCATCTCTGGTCACTTCGAAACGGGTGAAGCGCTACCAAAAGAGATGCTAGAGAAGATGCTAGCGGCGAAGAACTTCCAATCTGCGATGTTTATCCTGCGTCAGCTAGAGCTTGGCTTGTTCGATTTCACGCTACACACAGAGTACGACCCTGAAGTCGGTGCTCGCGTACTAGAAACGCTAGCGGATGTTAAGTCTAAGGTATCGGTACTGCCAAGCCTAGATTGGAACCGTTTCTCACACAGCTTTGGTCATATCTTTGCTGGTGGTTACAGCGCGGGCTACTACAGCTACCTGTGGGCAGAAGTGCTATCGGCAGATGCGTTCTCAGCATTTGAAGAAGAGGGTATCTTCAACACTGAAACGGGTAATCGCTTCCTGAACAACATCCTTGAAATGGGTGGCAGTGAAGAGCCAATGGAGCTGTTCAAACGCTTCCGTGGTCGTGAGCCACAAATCGACGCAATGCTGCGCCACGCGGGAATCAACGCATAATCACGGTAACTATCTAGTTTATTGCGAAAAGAGCCTCTAGTTAGAGGCTCTTTTTTTGTCTGTGCGTTATGCCAAGCAAGGCGAATCAATGTTATGGATTCACATTGCGGTTGATAGGGTTCTGCAATGAAATCAGTGTCTCTGTCGACTGAACTTCATCGATCGCTTGCAGCTTATCGATCAATACAAACTGCAGCTCTTCTATCGACTTACACATCAGCTTTACAAAGATATTGTAAGCACCAGTGGTGTAGTACGCCTCAACCACTTCGTCTAAGGCATTCAGCTTAGCGATCGCCGAGTGGTAATCTTTGGCAGCATTAAGGTTGATGCCAATAAAGCAACACACGTCGTAACCCAGTTTTTTGGTGTTTACCACAACTTCCGTTCGCTCGATAATGTCTGCCGATCTCATCTTTTCGATGCGAACGTGAATCGTCGCAGGGCTGACATCGAACTGCTTTGCCATTTCAGCGTAAGGAGTTCGTGCATCTTCCATCAAGGTTTTGAGAATGGCACGGTCTAGATCATCTAGACGAGCTGTGGTTGTGGACATGCATAATCCTTAGGTTGAATGAAAAACATACCGGCTTGAGTACACATCATAGCCAAGGGTGATAATATTAGCAGTAACTATAGGGTTAGGGTGAATTCAGTGCGATTTTCGTTATTTTTTATTGTGATGTGTTGGAGTGTTTTTGCTTCAGCTCAGGCAAAAGATGTGTTGGTTATTCACTCTTATCATCAAGGCTTTTTCTGGACAGATGATTTCCATAAAGGACTATCTGATGAGCTCGATCGCGATGGGTTATCTTACCGGGTTGTTTATCTCGATACCAAGCGAACTCAAAACGCTGAATACTTAGAGCGAATTTATCAGCTATACCGCACTAAGCTGTCGCATGAAGAGTTTGCCGCTGTAGTCGTCAGTGATAATAACGCCCTCAATCTGATGAAACGCTTAGCGCCCGAACTCAATGGCACGCCCGTTATTTTTGGTGGCATCAACAATTTTTCTCCGCAAATGATTGAAGGCTTGCACGCAACCGGTATCACTGAAGATATTGATATGGCGAGCAATATTGAGCTGATCAATCGACTTCAATCGACGGTTAAAAAAGTTTACGTGGTTACCGATCACTCGGTAACGGGTGAAGCTATTCGCGCTCAAGTGGATTTATTTCTACAAAAACGCCCTGAGTTTTCTGGGATGGTGGAGCAATATACGCCTGATTCTTATCAAGAACTGATGACGTTCGCGCAACGCGCTGATCTAACTAAAAGCTTGTTGTTCTGGGCCTACTACCGCGACATCAATGGTCGGGTCAGCAGCAAAGAAGACTGGCGTCAGCTCAACAAAAAAACTCAGATGCCATTGTATATTGTGCATGATTTAGGACTTGGGTTTGGTGCGATTGGTGGCGTGATCCACAGTGGAGAAACGCAAGGTCGAGACACGGGGCGCGTGCTGTTGAGCGTGCTGAACAATCCTAAGGCTCCATTGCCATTGGTGGTTGCTGGCGCGCCAGAAATCAAACTCGATTACCAACAGATCTCACGTTGGGATTTGGGTGCAGAGAATGAAGCCTCAGTAACCTTCCTCAATAAGCCGAAGTCATTCTTAATGCGCTATCGCGATGAAATTCGCACCATCGGTTTAATGTTCTTGAGCATGTCGTGTGTTATCGCGGTGTTGGTGTATTACCTTAACCGTCTGAAGAAGAGCGAACGTGCAAGTCGCCAAAGCCAACGACTGTTGGAGTCGATATTTGATCAGAGCCTGCAATTTATGGGCATCATTGATAAGGGTGGCGTGCTGCTGTCGAGTAACAGCAAGTTACATGAGCTGCTTTATAATCAAGGCTATAAACTGGGAACGCCGCTGCAACAACACCAACATTGGGAAAGTTCTGCGCGAGAAGTGCTAGCCGAATATTTCATCGCAAAAAGTGAGCACCCAGCCTTACGATTTGAAGCCGAGGTGTGGTGTCGAGATCGCGGTGCGATGGTGTTGGATATTTCATTGAAGCCGATGCCGGGCAGTGAAGACGAAGACATTCAGTTTCTCTTTGAGGCGCGCGACGTGACCTCACGTAAGCTTGCTGAGAATAAGCTGTTCCAACGTGAAGCAAACTTGAAGCTGTATTACGACAAACAGCCGGTGATGATGATTACGCTCGATGGCAATAATCGCATTCAACAAGTGAACCAGTTTGCCGAAGAGCTTTTGGGATACCCTCTCGATCAGTTGTTGGGCCATCGCCCTAGAGAATTCTATGTTGATGAGAACGCGATGATTCCTCGTCATATCTTGCTGCAACCTCAGCATAAGATTCGTGGTGTGTGGCGTCGTGATATCGAATATCGCCATGCCGACGGCAGCAAGAGCTGGATTCGTGAAAATATCCGCCCGTTGGTGGAGTCTGATCAGCTGTTGATTGTGGGTGAAGACATCACCGAAACGCACGAGCTTTCTGAAAAGCTAGAGTATCAGGCTCGCTATGACCTACTGACTGACACCTTTAACCGCAACCACTTTGAGCAAGAGCTGCAAAAGGCGCTGAAAGAGGTTGAGAGCCACATGCGAACTCACGCAATGTTGTTCCTAGATTTGGATCAGCTGAAAGTGCTGAACGATACCGCAGGACATGAAGCGGGTGATGCTGCGATCTTGTTTAGCGCCAAACTGCTAGAAGAGGTACTGCCTTACAATGCGGTGTTAGCGCGAATGGGTGGTGATGAGTTTGCTGTGCTGATGAAAGACTGTACTGAACGAGATGCGGTGAATGTGTGTCGCAGTATTATCTCGATGATGAGTGAGAATCCATTCTTGTGGGATGATATTCGACTCAACCTGACGTGCTCTATCGGTATTCGATTGATCGACCATACAGCAGCTTCACCACAGATGGTGCACGCTCAGGCGGATGCAGCTTGTCATGCCGCTAAAGAAGAAGGTCGCAATCGCTATCATCTTTACCATCAAGATGATGAAGACCTGCGTCGTCGCCATCTTGAGATGGAGTGCGTTAACCTAGTGCATGAGGCCTTGGCTAACGATCGCTTAGAGTTGTTTGCGCAGCGAATTCTTGGCCTAGATGAAGACAGCGATAAAATGCACTTTGAAATCTTGGTCCGCATCAAGAACATCCAAGGGGAATACATCTCCCCGGGGATCTTCATGCCAGCCTCAGAGCGTTATAACATCGCGCATTTGATTGACCGCCAAGTCGTCAGTCAAACCTTGGGTTGGTTGGAGCAACGCCCTGAGGTTATTGAGGAACTGGGGATGTGTTCAATCAATCTTTCCGGTCACTCGATGGGTAACCGTGAGTTTGTCGAATTTTTGATAGATAGCCTGAGCGATTCATCGATACCGTGTCATAAGATTTGTTTAGAGATCACCGAAACAGCGGCCATGAGTAACATGAAGCAGGCGATCAAGTTCTTCACTCGAATCAAAGAGCTTGGCTGCATGATTGCATTGGATGATTTTGGCTCAGGGCTATCGTCATTTGGCTATCTGAAAAAGCTGCCTGTCGATATTGTGAAGATCGATGGCTTGTTTGTACGTGATATTGATGTGAATGAGATGGACCATGTAATGGTTCGCTCGATCAATGATCTTGCCAAGCAGATGGGCAAGCACACCGTGGCTGAGTTCGTTGAAAATACCCAGATTATCGACAAGCTTATCGAACTGGGTGTGAACTACGCGCAGGGCTACATCATAGGCCGACCTAAGCCACTCGCAGAGCTTGTTGAAGAGTTAAGACAAGAGCGAGAGACAGAGCCATTGGTTTAGGTAAGCCGACTTTAGCTGGGAATACTTTTCACCGCTAATATGTATTGTTGAGGCAATCAGGTAAACTGGTTGCCTCTTTTGTTTTGAATACTACTGTCTGTTGGAGACGACCTTGCAACTACAACTGATTTGCGAAGATGCTACCCAAATCGATCATTTGAATGACTTAGCGACCCGCTGGAACTTATCTCATGATGAAAGCAGTGATTTTGCTTTGGTACTGACTAGTGAGCGACTTGAGCTACGTAAAGTCGATGAGCCTAAGCTTGGCGCTATCTTTGTTGATTTAGTGGGAGGCGCTGTTGGTCACCGACGTAAGTTTGGCGGTGGTAAAGGTCAGGCGATTGCCAAAGCAGCTGGTTTAAACAAAGGCGCAACGCCAACTATTCTTGATGGTACTGCAGGCTTAGGGCGCGATGCGTTTGTGTTGGCTTCTCTAGGTTGTAAGGTGCAAATGGTCGAGCGTCACCCCGTTGTGGCCGCACTGCTTGATGATGGCTTGCAGCGAGCGCAACAAGACCCAGATATCGGTGGTTGGGTAACTGAACGCATGAAGTTGATTCACGCATCCAGTCACGATGCTTTAGACAAGCTCAGTAACGATCCTGACTTTGAACAACCTGATGTGGTGTACCTCGACCCAATGTACCCACACCCAGAGAACAAAAAGAAATCGGCTTTGGTTAAAAAAGAGATGCGCGTATTCCAATCTTTGGTGGGTGCCGATCTGGATGCTGATGGTCTATTTGAGCCGGCGATGAAATTGGCATCGAAGCGAGTTGTGGTTAAAAGACCGGATTACGCTGCTTGGTTAGACGAACAAAAACCGAGCATGGCGATCGAAACCAAAAAGAACCGTTTTGACGTCTATGTGAAAGCATCAATGACTTAATTGAAGCATCAATAACTTAGATACACGCTAAGAAAATTTCCCGTCATAAATACGATAAATTGCCATTTAACACTTGCGATAGTCGCGTTACAGATGTATATCTAACTAAGAATCATTATTATTCTTAGCTGGAGTTGAAGCATGGCTAAACGCTTTTGTAAGTTAAACCGTCGAGATATCACCGAACACTTGGGCGAGATCCACAGCTTGGTGACTGAACCTAAGTTCGTGTGTCGTTCTTGCGCGCGTTCTTCGGCGGATCAAGCGAATCTATGCAAACCCACCGCAATTCCACCTCTTGGTTGTCAAAACAAACCCGTTGAAGAGAAAGTCGCATGCGGCCTGCTAGCGGAAACATTACCTGCACCAGAACTGTCGCTTGCGGAAATCAACGAGGCAATTGAACCGAGCGTACAAATGTTCGATCCAGCCGCCGCTGATATGGCCCCTGAGCTTGCCAAAAAAGAAGCCGCACAGAAAAAAGCCAAGCTGAAAAAACTGATGGCGAAGGCGAGCGGTGATGAGAAAGCTGAACTCAAACAAGCGAAGAAAGCGGCTAAGAAACAAGAGAAGTACAACAAAAAGCTCGCGAAGATGATTAAGAAGCAGCAAAAGCTGTTTAAGAAAAGCCAAAAACTGGAAAGTGACCTGGAACGCATCAACCTACAACTTGATGACGTTGCCTTCACTGAAAGTAAGACTCAGGTGGTGAGCCACAATCAAATCCACTGAAGTTGATTTGAATGGTTTATTGCTACAGCGATGATTTAAAAAGAGCGACCTTAGGTCGCTCTTTTGCTTTTTGGGGTTATCCGAGCTGACTCATGTAGCTCGTTCAAATCAGCTAAGCGTTGCTTGCGGATCTTGCTACGCGCTTCTTCACCCACGTCTCATTGACGAATAAAGAGAATAAGATAACGGCGCCACCAATAGACAATCGAACCAAATCGACATCTCTGTTCCAAATCAGGATGTTCACCACAAGGCCAGCTGGAACTAAAACATTGTTCATCACAGCCAGTGCGCCAGCGTTCACCATGCACGCGCCTTTATTCCACATAAAGTAACCCAGCCCCGAAGCAATCAAGCCAAGGTAGATCAGGATTCCCCATTGAAGAGTAGTGGTTGGCAGCTTCTCTGGATTGCCCAGTAGCATGAAAGCAACGGAAGCGACGCATAACGCCCCTAAGTAGAAGTAACCAAATACGGTTCGCTGAGGTAATTCAGTCGATTCCTTCTCCATCACCACCTTGTAACTCACCTGACCGATAGCAAAGCACAGGTTCGCGCCTTGCACGACGAGGAAGCCAACTAAAAAGTTCTCATTGATGCCCGCAAATTTAATGAATACCGCGCCCAATACCGCAATTGCCGCAGTCACTAAGTACCACGGAGAGAATTGCCCTTTGAGGAAATCATAAATAAGCGTGACGTAAATTGGGGTAAAAACGGTAAACAAAAGGACTTCAGGAACGGATAGCAGCAAGAAAGACTGATAGTAGAAGCAGTACATTAAGCCAAGCTGGATGCCACCAATGGCCATCAATTTGGCGATCAGCTTACGCGAGACGCCACGGAACTTAAGGAAAGGAAGAAACACGATACCTGCAAGGGCAACACGCATCAGTACAGAGAACCAAGCATCAACCTGACCAGCAAGGTAAACGCCGATCAGGCTAAAGGAGAAGGCCCATAGGAGGGTAACACCAGCTAAATAGCTCATAGTAAAACTTCGTTAATAAGATATGAGCTGTATGTTACCTAACCTTAAATCATTAGTCTTCTGAATCTCTTAGAGGCACGACCAGCATATCAACCGGAGAGGCGTTGATCAGTTGGCGTGTTGAAGAGAGCAGCTTGCTCCAAAAGTCTTGATGGTGGCCACAAACCACGAGATCAACATTGAACTCATTGATGGTGTCACACAGCTCATGACTCAAATCACCACTGCCTACTAGGGTATGGGTGATCGGGTATTGAGCGTGCTCCGCAAAATTTTGCAGCTGAATACGAGATGCTTCCATCGCGTTGTGCTGGGTCTCGGCCATGTTGATATCAATCAGGCCAGTGTAGAGCTCCGCGTAGTTAATATCGATATGGATAAAAGAGACTTTGGCTTCCAATGGCTTTGCCAATGCTACCGCTTTATCCACAATTAATTTGCTGTCTTCTGATAAATCGACTGCGACCAAAATATGTTTGTAACTCATATCGCTACCTCCTTTATTCATTGTCTGATTAAAGATTAGCACTATGCGATGGCTTTTTTTGCTGAAGTGATCTCATATCCACTGTCTTGCGTAGTGATGATTCAAAATTGGTTAACTAATGCTCTGCGAGATATTAATAAAATAGTGATATAGTAGAGAAAATTGAGGATGTAATTAGGAGTCTTAAATGCTGTCAAAAACTATGGTTGAGCAACTGAATGATCAAATTAACCTAGAATTTTTCTCATCCAATCTATACTTACAAATGAGTGCTTGGTGTGAAGACAAAGGATTTGAAGGTGCAGCCGAGTTTCTGCGTGTTCATGCAGTAGAAGAAATGGAGCATATGCAGCGTCTTTTCACTTACGTAAGCGAAACAGGTGCAATGCCAATTCTAGGTGCAATTGAAGCACCAAAACACGAATTCGAAAGCCTTGGCGCAGTGTTCCGTGAAACTTATGAACATGAGCAGATGATTACTGAAAAGATCAACAAACTGGCTCACGTTGCTTTCAGCACACAAGACTACTCAACCTTTAACTTCCTGCAATGGTACGTTGCAGAGCAACACGAAGAAGAGAAGTTGTTTAAAGGTGTATTGGATAAGCTAGAACTTGTTGGTGAAGACGGTAAAGCACTGTTCTTTATTGATAAAGACCTAGCGCAATTGGCAAAAGATGGTTCATCTTCAATTATGGAAGCTCCTGCCGTTTAGGTAGTACGAGAAAGACACTGATTATCTTTTTCTTTTGAGTTTTCTTATGAAGATGTAGGGAGGAAAGGATGATCAGCGGCGACACTATTCTATTTGCACTAATGGTTGTGACTTGCGTGAACTGGGCGCGTTATTTTACTGCGCTAAGAACGCTCATTTATATTATGCGAGAAGCGCATCCTCTACTTTATCAACAAGTAGACGGAGGCGGTTTTTTTACAACCCATGGCAATATGACCAAACAGGTTCGCCTGTTCAGTTACATCAAAAGCAAAGAGTATCACCATCATCATGACGAAGTTTTTACTTCGAAGTGCGATCGTGTAAGACAGTTATTCATACTCTCGTCCGCTCTGTTAGGTGTAACCTTGCTCTCTTCTTTCATCGTCTAAGTTTTTTAGTACGTGTGAAGTAGAGCTTAGGTTTTGGTGTGAAGCTTTGGTTGTTGGTTCGCTAAGCCAAGTAGTGGTTTTGCTGCTGTCTGCAAATTGTACAATTGAACATCAATTGCAAAGTTTAAAATTGCCGCTAAAATAGCGAGCAATTAGTAAGGATGTGCTGTTTATGCACATCCTTTTTTATTGATGGCATTTCGAGAACAGGGTGTACTCGGGCTGCAAAAGTGAAGAAAAGCAGAACCACATGAGTGAAAAATTTGATGTAATCGTAATTGGTGCGGGCGCCGCAGGCTTAATGTGTGCTGCGGAAGCTGGTAAACGTGGCCGACGAGTGCTGGTGGTTGATCATGCAAAGAAACCAGGCAGAAAAATTTTAATCTCAGGTGGCGGTCGTTGTAACTTCACTAACTATGATGTTTCAGCCAACAACTTCCTGTGTAACAACCCTCACTTCGTGAAGTCAGCTTTATCTCAATACACCAACTGGGATTTTATCTCGATGGTGAGCAAGTACGGTATTGAGTTCGAAGAGCGTGATCACGGCCAGTTGTTCTGTGTGAATGACCACACAGCAAAAGATATCGTGAGCATGCTGCTTGACGAGTGTAAGCAGGCGAAAGTCGAACAACGCTACCGTTGTGATGTTCACTCCATCGAAAAAACAGACGCTGGCTTCAAGATGCACCTCAATACCGACGAAGTTGAGTGTGACTCACTGGTTGTGGCGACAGGTGGTTTGTCGATGCCTAAGCTGGGCGCAACGCCATTTGGCTACAAGATTGCCGAGCAATTTGGTTTGTCTGTGATGCCAACTACCGCAGGCTTAGTACCATTTACTCTGCATAAAGAAGATAAAGAAGATTTCGCTGAGCTTTCAGGAATCGCGATTCCTGCTGAGATCACCGCGCAAGACGGAACCTTGTTCAAAGAAGCGTTGTTGTTTACTCACCGCGGCCTATCGGGTCCTTCAGTTCTGCAAATTTCTTCGTTCTGGAAAGCGGGTCAGTCGGTTTCGATTAATCTAGTACCAGAAGTGGATGTGGCTGAGTTGCTGGCTAACTCTCGCGAGAAGCACCCAAATCAGAGCCTGAAAAATACCTTGGCAAAAGCACTACCAAAGCGTTTTGTGGAAGTGCTGATTGATCGTAAAGAACTGGAAGACAAGCCGCTCAAGCAGTTCAATGAAAAACAGCTGAATGACATCGCAGAGTATCTAGAAAACTGGAAAATTGCGCCAAACGGCACCGAAGGCTACCGAACGGCCGAAGTAACTCTAGGCGGCGTAGACACCAATCACCTATCGTCAAAAACCATGGAATGTAAGAGCGTGTCTGGCCTCTATTTCGTTGGTGAAGTGATGGATGTAACCGGTTGGTTAGGCGGCTATAATTTCCAATGGTGTTGGAGTTCTGGCTTTGCAGCAGGTCAGTGGGTTTAAGCTTTTAGCTTACTTACTAGATTTTAAATTATATAAAAATGGCGAGTCATACGACTCGCCATTTTTGTATCTAGCATCGTGTTCTAGTTCTAAATTCGACTTTATCGATAGCTTTTCGTGCTCAATTGGATCTTTTAGCGCTTATTTACGCAGCTTTGCTTCTTGAAAACTTGATCTGTTGAATCACCAAGCCAGCAATGATCAGTACCAAACCAAACAGTGTTGCAGGGTGAATCTCTTCACCTATGATGGTTGAAAGTAGCATCAGTGAAATAAACGGTGACGCAAAAATCAGGTTGCTGATACGCGCCGTATTGTTGGTTAGCTTGAGTGCTGATAACCATAATACAAAGGTAATGCCCATCTCGAACAGACCAACGTAAGTCACCGCCATCCAACCCTTCGCCGTAATTTGGCTAAAGCTTTCGCCCTCAAAAAGGGTTAAACCGATCGCGAAAGGTAATGCCACTAAGAAACCAAGCAGTACGCCAACCACTGGGTCAGCCTTGTTTTTGGTGTTGAGAATCCAATATCCAGCCCAAAGCAGAGTAGAAAGCAGCGCCAGTGCCACACCGAGTGGGCTATCGAACTGCATGCCTAACACATCGCCTTTGGTGGCAATAACTACCACACCCGCATAGCTGAAGGTACACGCAATCCAATCTTGCTTACGAATCTTTTGCCCCAGAAAAACCGCCGCCATTAAGGTTAGCGTGATAGCCCAGCTGTAGTTGATGGCTTGAGCTTGAGAAGCGGGCAGCAGGTCGTAGGCTTTGAATAGAATCAGGTAATAAGCCAATGGGTTAACCAAGCCGAGCAGCAGGTAATACCAAGGGTTTGAAAGGAACGTTGTACTCAGCTGAGAGAGCTTACCTTGAAAGGCGCAGACTGCGATCAGCGCAATCGACGACACAATGCTAGCGATAGTCAGCATTTGAATAGGTGAAAACTCAGCAAGGGTCAGCTTAAAAGCAGTAGCGACCGTTGACCACAGCAGTACTGCGGAAAGGCCAAAGCCCAAGGCACGACGTTCGTTCATGGCAACTCATTCTAATTTGATGGGACAGAATACGGAGCGCCTAGTCTATCTGTCGAATTTTAATACGGCAAACTGGACATTTATCCAGTATCAAAATACCATTTAATGAGTTATTTCCAATTAGGCTAAATCATTATCATGCAATGGATTATCGAACATCAGGCAACGCTTATTGCTGCAATTTCTGGCGCGCTCGTCAGCGGCGGTGTCGTGGGTTGGTGGATTAAACAGAAGCTCTCTTTTCAGCAGCGATTGCTCGAGCAGCAGCTAGAGTCCGATCGTTTGTTGCATGAATCTCAGCAAGCTCAGCTCAAATCATCACTCGCAGAGGCGCAACAAGAGCTCGATGAGTTAGATGATGACCGAGACAAAGCGGCATTCGAGCTCAAGCAGGCGCACGGTAAGGTGATGGCTGCAATGGAAAAACTGCGCTACTTTGAGGCGGTAAAGCAAGAGCGCCAGCAGTACGCTGATGAGATCAATGTGCTTAAAGATCATAAGTCTGAATTAGAAGCCGAGCTGCGCGAGCAAGAAGCAAGGCATGACCAAGAAAACCTCGCCAATAGCGAAAAGCTGCAGTTGCTAGAGCAAGCTGAATCACGACTTAAGCAGCAGTTTGAATTGTTAGCGAACCAACTGTTTGAAACCAAAACCGCCAAGGTCGATCAGCAGAATAAGCAGAGCCTAGAAGGTTTGTTGTCTCCACTAAGAGAGCAGTTGGAAGGCTTTAAGAAACAAGTGAACGACAGCTTCAGCCAAGAAGCCAAAGAGCGTCATACTTTGGTGCATGAGCTTAAAAACCTGCAGCGTCTTAATGAGAGTATGACGCGTGAAGCGGTGAACCTGACTCAAGCGCTAAAGGGTGACAACAAACAACAAGGTAACTGGGGCGAGGTGGTGCTGGCTCGCGTGCTTGCTGAATCAGGACTGCGCGAAGGCCACGAATACCAAACGCAAGTGAACCTGCAAAACGATGCGGGCAAGCGTTATCAACCGGATGTGATTGTGCATCTGCCACAAGATAAGCAAGTGGTGGTCGATTCCAAAATGGCGTTGGTGGCATTTGAACGCTACTTCAATGCCGAAACCGACCAGCAGCGTGATGCTGCATTGCGTGATCACTTGGTGTCGTTAAGAGCGCACATCAAAGGTTTGAGCCAGAAAGATTATCATCAGCTCAAAGGCATCCAAAGCTTGGATTACGTGTTGATGTTTATCCCGGTTGAGCCAGCATTCCAAGTCGCTATTCAAGCCGACCCTAGCTTGGTGAAAGACGCGATGGAGCAAAATATCATCTTGGTCAGCCCAACGACCTTGCTGGTGGCACTGCGTACCATTGATAACCTGTGGCGTAATGAAAGACAGAACCAGAACGCACAGGTTATCGCAGAGCGTGCAAGTAAGCTTTACGACAAACTGCGCTTGTTTGTGGATGATATGGAAGGCCTTGGTAGCTCGTTAGATAGAGCCAACCAAAGCTATCAAGGTGCGATGAATAAGCTAGTAACAGGCCGTGGCAACGTGATTCGTCAGGCCGAAAGCTTCAAGCAATTGGGTGTTGAAGTGAAGAAACCGATCTCGATTGGTTTGGCTGAAATGGCGCAAAATGAGGCTTTTTCAGAAAATGCCTCCTTAGTAGAAAGACAACCTGCTGAGGATAAAGTAAACTAATCGGCCGCAGCGCCTCTAAACACAAAGAGCGCTGTCGATGAGAACTTACCATGGTAGATAACAGCATTATGGACACAAGCGTGCAGACAAATTCAGCAGTAGAGTCAGAAACCACACACTTTGGTTTCGAAACAGTCGCAAAAGACGAAAAAGTCGCGAAAGTAGCAGAGGTATTTCACTCTGTAGCCGCTAAATACGACATCATGAATGACTTAATGTCGGGTGGTGTTCACCGCTTGTGGAAGCGATTCACGATTGATTGCAGTGGCGTTCGCCCTGGTCAGCATATCCTAGATCTTGGTGGTGGTACTGGCGACCTTACTGCGAAATTCTCGCGTATCGTTGGTGAAAAAGGCCACGTGGTTCTTGCTGATATCAACAACTCAATGCTGAATGTTGGCCGTGATAAGCTGCGTGATAGCGGCATTGTTGGCAACGTACACTACGTACAAGCGAACGCTGAAGAGTTGCCATTCCCAGATAACTACTTCGATTGCATTACGATCAGCTTCTGTCTGCGTAACGTAACCGATAAAGACCAAGCGCTGCGTTCTATGTACCGCGTACTTAAGCCGGGTGGCCGTCTGTTGGTTCTTGAGTTTTCTAAGCCAGTGCTTGAGCCACTATCAAAGGTTTACGATGCCTACTCTTTCCACCTGTTGCCAAAAATGGGTGAGCTGATTGCCAACGACGCAGACAGCTATCGTTACCTTGCAGAATCAATCCGCATGCACCCTAACCAAGAAACCTTGGAAGGCATGATGCAAGACGCGGGTTTCGAGAATACTAAATACTTCAACCTAACGGGCGGCATTGTTGCGCTGCACCGCGGTTACAAGTTCTAGTCGAACTTGGTAGTAGGCTCTTAGGGCGTGCTAAACAATAAGAATAAAGACAGAACGGATAGGTTAAGGCTTATCCGTTTTCAAAGGTAAGGACAGTCATGCCATTTGATCCATTGGTCACCGCAGTTATTGAAACCTCTTTAAATACTTTCGTGAACGATGATCCAGCCTTGGTTCGTCGTTTGTCTCGTTTAAAGGGGCAGATCATTCAAGTTAATTTGAAAGAGTTGAATAAAACACTCACTTTCGTTTTCAGCCAACAAATTGATGTGTTGTCGGAATATGAAGGGCAGCCTGATTGCTACCTATCTTTGAACCTATCGGTATTACCGGAATTGCGTGAGCAATCGAACATCACCAAGCTGATCAAGCAAGATAAGTTGATCTTAGAGGGTGATATTCAACTGGCTCAGAAATTTGCTCAACTGATGACAGACTGCAAGCCTGATTTGGAAGAGTGGTTATCGCGTGTGACGGGTGATGTGGTTGCGCATACCTTGGTGCAAGGCGTTAAAAACGTCGGTGGCTTTGTAGCAAAACAGGCGACTAAGCATCAAAACCATGTTGCTCAAGTTCTGACTGAAGAGTGGAAGATCGCACCAGCACCGTTAGAAGTCGCGCATTTTTGCGACCAAGTTGATGACGTAAAAAGCTCCGCTGCTCGTCTTGAAGCTAAGTTGAACGCTCTGTTGGAGAAAGCATGACCCCAGCAGAACTGAAACGTCTTTATCATATTATCAAGGTACAGTTGGAATACGGCCTTGATGAGTTGATGCCGGAACACCAACTGACTAAAGCTCCTTTGTTGGCGCGAAAGTCACTGTTTTGGCTTAAGAACAAGCATCAAGATAAAGAGTTGGGTCATCGCTTGCGCCTTGCGCTGCAAGAACTTGGTCCAGTGTGGATCAAGTTTGGACAGATGATGTCGACACGTCGTGATCTGTTCCCTCCTCATATCGCCGATCAGTTGGCGTTGTTGCAAGACCAAGTTGCGCCGTTTGATGGTCAACTGGCGAAGCAAGATATGGAAAAGGCGTTGGGTGGCTGTTTAGACAACTGGTTTACCGACTTTGATATCGAGCCACTGGCTTCTGCTTCTATCGCTCAGGTGCATACCGCAAAGCTTAAAGAGAGCGGTCGCGAGATTGTTCTGAAGGTCATTCGACCTGATATTCGCCCGGTGATTGACGCAGATCTAAAACTGATGCACCGAATGGCGCGTATAGTCGCTAAGTCGCTTCCTGAAGCACGTCGTTTGAAACCGGTTGAAGTGGTTCACGAGTACGAGAAAACGTTACTTGATGAACTCGACCTGCGCCGTGAGGCGGCCAATGCCATTCAACTGCGACGTAATTTTGAAGGCAGTGAAGAGCTGTATGTTCCAGAGGTTATCCCTGATCTAAGCAGCGAAACCCTGATGGTGTCAGAGCGAATCTATGGTATTCAAGTCTCCGATATTGAGACGCTAGAAGCCAACGGCACCAACATGAAATTGCTCGCGGAACGCGGTGTGACGGTATTCTTCACCCAAGTATTCCGAGATAGCTTTTTCCATGCAGACATGCACCCGGGCAACGTATTTGTTAACCCAGAGAATCCAGATAACCCTCAGTGGATTGGTTTGGATTGTGGCATTGTCGGCACGCTCAACAGCGAAGATAAGCGCTATTTAGCAGAGAACTTGTTGGCTTTCTTCAATCGAGATTACCGTAAAGTTGCCGAGCTGCACGTGGATTCGGGGTGGGTGCCACACGACACCAACGTCAATGATTTTGAGTTCGCGATCCGTATGGTGTGTGAGCCAATCTTTGCAAAACCACTTGGCGAGATCTCATTTGGCCATGTGTTGCTAAACTTATTTAATACAGCAAGACGTTTCAACATGGAGGTTCAGCCTCAGTTGGTACTTCTACAGAAGACCTTGTTGTATGTCGAAGGCCTAGGCCGTCAGCTGTATCCGCAACTTGATTTGTGGGCAACGGCGAAGCCTTTCCTTGAAACCTGGATGATGAATCAGGTGGGGCCGCAAGCTGTGATCAACGCAGTAAAAGAGCGTGCGCCATTCTGGGCAGAAAAACTGCCAGAGCTGCCAGAGCTACTTTATGACAGCTTGCGCCAAGGTAAAGCGATGAACCACAGAATGGATCAGCTTTATCAAGGTTACCGAGATAGTAAGCGTCAGCAAGCAACTGGAAAGTTTTTGTTTGGCGTTGGAGCCACTTTAGTCGTATGCTCCGCAATATTAGTTTCAAGCCCTTATGAGCAGCTATCTATGGGCTGTGGCATCGCAGGTGTCACATTTTGGTTGCTTAGTTGGCGAGCTTACCGTCGTTAGACAGTAGACTCTCTTAATATTTTTATGTGTAGACAGACCCGAGGACAATGACAATGGGTGGTATCAGTATTTGGCAACTTCTAATCATTGCTGTAATTGTAATTTTGCTATTCGGAACAAAGAAACTGCGCGGTATGGGTGGTGACTTAGGTTCAGCGGTTAAAGGCTTCAAAAAAGCGATGAGCGATGAAGACAAGCCTGCAGATAAGAAAGATGCAGACTTCGAACCAAAGAATATTGAACAGCAGAAGACAGAAGCTCACGCTGAAACAACTGCTGAAACAAAGAAAGACAAAGAGCAGGCGTAAATCGTGTTTGATATCGGTTTTTGGGAACTGGTATTAATATCTGTCGTTGGGTTAGTGGTTTTAGGGCCTGAGCGTTTGCCCGTGGCGATTCGCAGTATTTCCAAGTTTGTTGGACAAGCGAAAAGCATGGCAAACAGTGTGAAAGATGAACTTTCTCATGAGCTTAAGGTGCAAGAGCTGCAAGAAAACCTACGCAAGGCGGAAAAAATGGGTATGGAAGATTTATCTCCAGACCTTAAAGCGTCAGTCGATGAACTCAAGCAGGCCGCTGCTGAGGTTCAACGTCCGTATGCTAAGCCTGAGTCTGATAAGCCAAGTGAGACTAAACCTAGTGTCATGGAAACTGTGGAATCTGAAACCATTCAGGTCAACAGCGAAGCTTCAGCACCGTCAGATAAGAAAGCCGAATAGTCTCGCAAGGAGGAGTCGCCGGATACTTGATTCGCTAGATGTTTAAATAGATATCTATTCAAGTAAATAACTATTCAAGTGGATACCAATTCAACTGGATAGATACACGCGCGGCTCCTTTTCGATCTTCCTGTTTAAGAGGTTTGACATGTCTTCGACTGAGCAGACACAGCCTTTAATTAGCCACCTTCTAGAACTACGTAATCGCCTACTACGTGCGATTGTCGCGGTGCTAGTGATATTTGTCGGGCTAATTTATTTTGCTAATGATATTTATGAATTCGTATCAGCACCTTTGGTAGATCGTCTACCGGAAGGGGCGACGATGATCGCAACCGATGTTGCATCGCCATTTTTCACACCGCTGAAATTAACCTTGATCGCGTCTATATTCCTCGCGGTTCCGTTTATTTTGTATCAGGTGTGGGCTTTTGTTGCTCCGGGTTTATACAAGCATGAAAAACGCTTGATCATGCCGCTATTGGCTTCAAGTTCATTGCTGTTTTACTGTGGTGTGGCGTTCGCTTACTTTATTGTATTCCCGTTGGTATTTGGCTTTTTTACGGCCATATCATTAGGGGGAGTAGAGTTCGCAACCGACATCTCAAGCTATCTTGATTTTGTACTCGCGCTGTTCTTTGCTTTTGGTATTGCCTTTGAAGTGCCTGTTGCGATTATCTTGTTGTGTTGGACGGGGGCAACAACGCCTCAATCTCTGTCTGAAAAGCGTCCTTACATTGTGGTGGGTGCTTTCATCATCGGTATGATGCTGACACCACCAGATATGATCTCGCAAACACTGTTGGCGATTCCAATGTGTATTCTGTTTGAGATTGGTCTGTTTTTCGCACGCTTTTATACGCGTAAGCCAGATGCGGATGAAGAGGAAGAAGCTGAATCTTGATTCGGAATGCTTCAGTAAAAATCACATAATAAAAAAGCGGCCTAGGGCCGCTTTTTTTATTATGTCTGTTTATCGAATCTTTAACTGATAGCCACAGTTCTGACATATATAGAGCTCTTTGATGCCCAAAATTTTATGCCATAGGGTTCGATGTTGACGTTGTAAGTGTTGTGAATGGTCACACATAATCAACTACCTCTATATGCAGGTGGTTGATACTATACATGTCACTTAGCTTTCTCAAATAAATTCAGGAAAAATCCGTAATAATTACTTATTAATAGATTTGTCATAAATTAAACAATGCCTTAGCATTTTTGGTGGTTATGTTTTCGACTTCTTCAAGGGTAATTCCGCGTAATTCGGCGATGCGTTTTGCTACTAATTCTGTGTAGGCTGGTTCATTGCGTTTACCGCGATTCGGTGTTGGTGCCAAGTATGGGCAATCTGTCTCTAGAATGACGTAATCCATATCGAGATGTGGGATCACCTTGTCCATCCCAGAGTTCTTAAAGGTCGAAACGCCGCCTAAACCTAAATGAAAGCCTAGCTCGTTGATCGCTTGAGCTTCCTCTAAGCTGCTACCAAAGCAGTGGAATACCCCGCGTAAGCTGCCATCTTGTTCTTTACGAAGTAGGGCAAGTGTCTCTTCAATGGAATCACGAGTGTGGATCACCACAGGTAGATCAAGCTCCTTTGCCCACTGCAGTTGAGTCACAAACGCCATCTCTTGTTCAGCCTTGAAGGTTTTATCCCAGTACAAGTCGATACCAATCTCACCCACGGCGATAAAGTCATGCTTATCAAACCAAGCTCGAATGGTTTTGAGGGTTTGCTCGATATTCGCATCCACATAACAAGGGTGTAAGCCCATCATTGAACGGCACACATCAGGAAACTGCGCTTCCGTTGCTAACATTGGTTCGATAGATTCTAAATCGATGTTCGGCAATAGAATGGTATCAATCCCTTGAGCCAGTGCGCGCTGCACAACTTGTTCGCGGTCTTCATCGAATTCACTAGCGTAAATATGAGCATGGGTGTCGATCATTGTTTTGTCCTGAAAGCGGTCTTTACTGAGTTGTCATGAGTATACGGCAGTGTGAGGAGAAGGTCATTTTTTGCCATTTATCCCTATTTTTGAGTGGGTTTCATATTTTACTGCTAGCGTCCTGAGCCATCAGTGATATGCTTTTGCCTGTATTTAGCACTTTTCATATCTAAGTATTTCGGTGCTTAGACTAGGCAAGGAGAATCTAGTGTCTGTTTCAATTCAAGGTCAATTCCCAGGTCGCCGTATGCGCCGTATGCGTAAGCACGACTTTAGCCGTCGCCTAATGGCAGAAAATCAATTGTCTGTGGATGATCTAATCTACCCAATGTTTATCCTGATGGGTAAAGACCGCCGCGAGCCTGTCGAGTCAATGCCAGGTGTTGAACGCTTGTCGATCGACTACATGCTTGAGGAAGCAGATTACCTGTCAAAGCTGGGTGTTCCTGCGATTGCTCTATTTCCAGTCGTGAACCAAGATGCTAAAAGTTTATGCGCAGCTGAAGCTCATAACTCAGAAGGTTTGGTGCAGCGCGCTGTACGTTTACTAAAAGAGCATGTGCCAAACATTGGCGTTATTACTGACGTAGCACTAGACCCGTTCACCACTCACGGCCAAGACGGCATCATCGATGAAGATGGTTACGTGATGAATGACGAGACGACTGAAGTCTTGATCAAGCAAGCATTATCACACGCTGAAGCGGGTGCTGACGTAGTTGCCCCATCGGATATGATGGATGGTCGCATTGGTAAGATCCGTGAAGCGTTAGAAGAAGCGGGCCATATTCATACTCAGATTATGGCGTACTCTGCAAAATATGCATCGTGCTACTACGGCCCATTCCGTGATGCAGTTGGCAGTGCTTCGAACCTGAAAGGTGGTAACAAGAAGAACTACCAGATGGATCCAGCCAACAGCGATGAAGCGATTCATGAAGTCGCGATGGATCTTAATGAAGGTGCGGACATGGTGATGGTGAAACCAGGCATGCCTTACCTTGATATTGTTCGTCGTGTTAAGCACGAACTGCAAGCGCCTACGTTTGCTTACCAAGTATCTGGTGAATACGCGATGCACAAAGCGGCGATTCAAAACGGCTGGCTGAAAGAGCGCGAAACCGTCATGGAATCACTGTTGTGCTTTAAGCGTGCTGGCGCTGATGGCATTCTTACTTACTTCGCTAAAGATGTCGCAGAGTGGCTTGCTGAAGATAACTCACAAGCTGCTGAGCATTTAAAAGAAAAGTAACCGTGTAGATCTCACTTAAGTGATCAGTAAAGGGTTGGCCATTGTGCCAGCCCTTTCGTTTATAAGGATGAATAAGATGTCAGTTGTCGTACGTGAAGGTTCTTTAGAAGAAGTGGTGTCTGTGGTCGAGCAGATCTCTGAGTTCGCTAAAAAAGAGAGTGTCGCTTCTCTGTCAGAGCGGCTGGCAGGGAAAAAGAGCCTTATCTTAGTGGCTGAAGAAGCTGGCGTGTTGCTTGGCTTTAAGATCGGCTATGAATTGGATCAAGATACTTTTTACAGCTGGTTTGGTGGCGTGTCACCGCTCGCGAGGAACAAAGGCGTTGCACAGGCGCAATTAGACGTTCAGGAACAGTGGGCGAAAGAGCAGGGCTACAGACAGTTAAAGGTTAAGTCTCGTAACCAGTTCCCTGCAATGTTGCGCCTGTTATTGAGAAACGGTTACCTAATCGAAAGATTTGAAGAAAAAGAAGACATTAATGACCATAGAATCCATTTTTTGAAGCAAATTTAAGCACTGCTGTTAACGGTTTATAAATCAAATGAGATTTATTATCATTTAATTGTTGACTATTAAATGAGAATCATTATTATTAACTTCGTCTTAGGGAATGAGGAAATGTTCACAAGGATGTTAAGTACTCAAGTATCTACTTGGTTACCCAACAGAATTCTCGCGAACTTGTACTAAGTTCTTTTTGACACGACATTGCTCACATTGCTTCCAGTGTAATTTATAGCTTTTAGGTAAAGCTGTGGTATTCAATTTGAATGGCTTTACCGGTTTTTGCTAGGCGACATCTTCGGGTGTCGCTTTTTTTTATACCTACCATTTCAACAAGATGCATATTTAGTGGCACGTATTTTTATGAATAAAACGCCATCAGCATTCTTTTCCACAACGCAAGATCGAGAAAAGATCGTTGATCATCTGTTCGATCTATAAAATTATTCTTTATTTTCAGTTGTTTATTGGTGTTTTTTGAGTTGTTCACCGTAGTTCTCAACAGGGTGGATAAATAATATAAACAGAGTTATCCACAGAACGCTTGCGTCTAAGAACAAAAAATAACAACAAATCGATTATAACGAACACAACCGAGTGAACGGATACAGATCGACAACGTGGAATCCAACCAACAGACGTGGCATTCTTAACAGATAATTTCTGTACTTACTGGATACACAAACATTATGGCTCGTATTCCTGATAATCCATTGATTCTGATCGATGGCTCTTCTTACCTATATCGCGCGTTTCATGCTTACCCTGGCACCATGAGCAATGGTGATATCCCGACTAACGCGGTTTACGGTGTAGTTAACATGCTGCGCAGCATGATGCGTCAATTTGCTTCTGATCGTATTGCGGTTATTTTTGATGCAAAAGGAAAGACGTTCCGTGATGACATGTACCCAGAGTACAAGGCTAATCGTCCACCTATGCCGGATGATCTACGTTGTCAGATCGAACCTTTGCACAACGTGATTCGCGCAATGGGTCTACCACTTATCTCGATCCCAGGCGTTGAAGCGGATGATGTGATTGGTACGCTAGCTTCTCAAGCATCTAAAGCGGGCATGCCGGTTTTGATCAGTACTGGCGATAAAGATATGGCGCAGCTGGTTGATGACAACGTTACTTTGATCAACACCATGACCAACGTGGTTATGGATCGCGAAGGCGTGATAGAGAAGTTTGGCATCCCACCTGAGCTGATTATCGACTACCTTGCACTGATGGGCGATAAAGTGGATAACATTCCTGGCGTTCCAGGTGTTGGTGACAAAACAGCAACTGCTCTACTACAAGGCATTGGTAGCATCGAAAAGCTGTATCAAAACCTGGATGATATTGCCGCTCTTGGCTTCCGTGGTTCAAAAACCATGGCTAAGAAGCTGATTGATAATAAAGACAACGCTGAGATGTCTTACGAGCTTGCAACGATCAAACTGGACGTCGAGTTAGAAGAGACACCTGAGTCGCTTGTAAAAGCACAACCAAATACGGATGAGCTGATTAAGCTATACGGTCAACTGGTCTTCAAATCTTGGTTGAACGAGCTACTGGAAGGCGGCAGCGGTGTGGTTGAGGCGGATGAAAAGTCGGGTGCTGTGCGTAGCAGCACGGCATCAACCACTTCTACCGTAGAAATGAACACCTCTGCAGTGACGATTGATCGCAGCAACTACGAAACCATCTTAGATGAAGCCTCTTTTAATGCGTGGCTAGAGAAACTGAAAGCGTCAGAGGTGTTTGCCTTTGATACTGAAACAGACAGCTTGGACTACATGGTGGCTAACCTTGTTGGTCTATCATTCGCAACCGAAGAAGGCGTTGCCGCTTACGTACCGGTTGCCCATGATTACCTAGATGCACCTCAACAACTCGACCGTGATTGGGTACTTGAACAGCTTAAGCCGATTCTTGAAGATGACGCACAGGCTAAAGTCGGTCAAAACCTGAAGTACGATATGAGCGTTTTAGCGCGCTACGGTATCGAGATGAAAGGCATCAAGCACGACACCATGCTAGCGTCTTATGTTTTTAATAGCGTTGGCGGCAAGCATGATATGGATAGCCTAGCGCTGCGTTTCCTTCAGCACAGCTGCATCTCATTTGAGCAAATCGCAGGTAAAGGTAAGAAGCAGCTTACTTTCAACCAGATTGAGCTGGGAGAAGCGTCTCCATACGCAGCAGAAGATGCTGACGTGACACTACGTCTTCATAACCGTTTGATGGAAAACATTGAGCAAGATGAAAAGCTAAAAGCCATCTATGAAGAAATCGAAGTACCACTGATCCCTGTAATGTCTCGCATTGAACGTACCGGCGTATTCATCGATGACATGTTGCTGGGCGCTCAATCGCAAGAGATTGCGGTTCGATTGGATGAGCTAGAACAGAAAGCCTACGAGATTGCAGAGCAAGAGTTCAACATGAACTCGCCAAAACAGCTGCAAGCGATCCTGTTTGAGAAAATGGGTCTGCCTGTTATCAAGAAAACGCCATCAGGTGCACCTTCAACCAACGAAGAAGTGCTGCAAGAGTTGGCTCTTGATTACCCGCTACCTAAGCTGATCATTGAGTATCGTGGCCTTGCGAAACTAAAGTCGACCTACACAGATAAACTACCGAAGATGATCAACGCTGAAACGGGTCGTGTTCATACGTCTTATCACCAAGCGGTGACAGCAACGGGTCGATTGTCTTCAACAGATCCAAACCTGCAGAACATCCCAATTCGTAATGAAGAAGGCCGTCGTATCCGCCAAGCATTCGTTGCACAACATGGTTGGAAGATTCTAGCGGTCGATTACTCTCAAATTGAATTGCGTATCATGGCGCACCTTTCGGGTGATAAAGCGCTTCTGGAAGCATTCCAACAAGGCAAAGATATCCACGCGGCAACGGCTGCTGAGATCATTGGTGTTGATATTGAGAGTGTGACCACTGAACAACGTCGTCGTGCTAAAGCCGTTAACTTCGGTCTTATCTACGGTATGAGTGCCTTTGGCTTGGCTAAGCAACTGGGTATTCCTCGTGGCGAAGCACAGCACTACATGGACACTTACTTCGAGCGTTACCCTGGCGTAATGCAGTATATGGAAGACACGCGCAGTGCTGCTTCAGAGCAAGGCTTCGTTGAAACCATTTACGGTCGTCGACTGCACCTTCCTGAGATTCAATCTCGTAATGGCATGCGTCGTAAAGCTGCTGAACGCGCGGCGATCAATGCGCCAATGCAAGGCACAGCAGCGGACATCATTAAGAAAGCGATGTTGTTGGTGGATGAGTGGATTCAAGCGGAAGGCGATGGTCGTGTAAAACTGCTTATGCAGGTACACGATGAATTGGTGTTTGAAGTGGAAGAGTCATCTTTAGCCGAAATTGAAAGTAAAGTACAAGAATTGATGGAATCCGCTGCAGAGCTAGAAGTGCCGCTTGTCGCGGAAGCTGGCCACGGTGACAACTGGGATCAAGCCCACTAATCAGTTTTTGACCTTAATAAGCAAATTAGTATGAGCCAGTGCACAAACACTGGCTTTTTTTTGTCTCAAATAAAGTTAAGTCGTAATAAGAATTTAGGTGTTTTAATAAAACATTCATGAAAAAAAACTACAAAAGTTGTTTTCATTTCTGAGCAATTGTTGTACATTAAATCTCGTAGGGTACAGAGGTAAGATGTTCTATCTTTCAGACCTTTTGTTTCACGTTATTGGATTAGGCTGATTCAGCCGCCCTAGTCAGTATTTGACTGGGGCGTTTTTTCTTGTGCGAAAGAAAAATATTTCCAACCTATCATTCCCCCGTAAAACCTCTCATTTTTAGTGCCTTTTATTACACTTTCTCAAGCACAGTGATAAACCCCTGATTTGCCTTAGATCTGAAATTCGATCAGCTTTTGGTAATTTAAATCCGTCTCTAAGTCGATTGTTTTATCACTTGAAATAACTTTTATTTTACAAGTTATCGATAAAGGATTGATGGATCACGCCTTATTTATCAGTGTATTGAGTCGGTGAATGCTCAATGTAATCCATGATTTTCTGTTGTTTCTCGGTGCTGTATTTCAGTGCTTCGGCGGTGATCTGGATGGATTGCGCCATCGAAGAGATATTGTTGGTCGCTTTTACCAAGGTTTGCTGCATGGGTTTCAGGATAAGCAGATAGATAGCGGTCAAAGCGATAATAATGACGGCGATAACGGCCGCCAGCGCAATGATGATCTTGGTCTGAATATCATCCAACAGCATTTGACTGGTTTGTTTAAAGGCGAGTCGAGATTGGTCTAAGGCTTGTGGCAGTTGATTGAGTGATGTCTTGGTGGAGCTCGCAAGCTTATTGATACTTTCAACCGTTTGATTGAGGGCTTGTTGCTGGTCGTCGCTTAGGTTGGGGTTGTTGACTATCGCTTGCAAAGATTGCGATATCACCTCAAGAGACTCACTCGCGTCTTGGGCGTACTTTTCCATGCCATCGAGGTCTAAGGTCATATCGACATTGATCAGTGGGGCTTGTTCTTGTTCTTGTTCTGCTTCAGAGGCAAACCCTGTCAGTGAGACCAACATAAGTGCAATGATGGCCAATGGTGTTTTCCACATGAGTATTCCTTTCTCATTGTTCTGATTATTTAGATGTGTCTTTTAGTATGGTTCACTTCTATTGGTTTTAGTGGCTAAATCCGATTTTTAACACTAAAAACTTATGCTTAACTCACTCATTTTTGGGCAAAAAAATACCCCACCTATATAAGGAGGGGCATTGATAAGGCTAAATCACGTGTTGTAAGTGCTCTAACCTATAGCGATAAGTAGAGGAACTACTCTGAGTCGTTGTGCTCTTCGTCTGCTAACTCATCAATGATTTGATCAGCAAGCGCAGGCGCAAACCACTCATCCATCTTGGCACGCAGTTGGTCAACGCCGATGCCCTTCATTGAAGAGAAGACATCAACCGCAACATCACCACCGAAAGATTTTGCATCGTTACGGATTTTCAGTAGCTGTGCTTTACGCGCACCACTTTTCAGTTTGTCTGCTTTTGTTAACAAAACCTGTACTGGGATGCGGCTATCGATAGCCCAGTAGATCATTTGTTGGTCAAGGTCTTTCATTGGGTGACGGATATCCATCAATACCACTAAACCTTTCAGGCTTTCACGTCGTTGTAGGTATTCACCTAGCGACTTCTGCCATTTTTTCTTCATCTCAAGTGGTACTTGAGCAAAGCCATATCCAGGTAAATCGACGATATGACAACCGTCCGTTACCTTAAATAGGTTGATTAGCTGAGTTCGACCGGGTGTTTTACTGGTTTTCGCCAAGCTTTTTTGGTTTGTAACGCGATTTAGCGCGCTAGATTTACCAGCATTGGAGCGTCCTGCAAACGCAATTTCGATCCCTTCGTCTTCTGGTAAATGACGAATATCAGGTGCACTGGTAATGAAATGCGTGTTTTGATAATGAATTTTTACGCTCACTGTTAACTCCATCTCGACTTTGTGTAGTCGATTGATTACTTTTTTGTGAATTTGTGTAAAATAACCGTGCTCGGCATAAGGTCGCCTATTGTACCATGAGTGGCAACATAGAGTGGTACTGGAAGCTTGATAATTATAATGGAATGTCATGAAGAAATTAGCGCTAATTTTGAGTCTTTTAGCCAGCTGCTCAGTATGGGCTCAAGGTAGTATTGAAGCTGGTAAAGCCAAATCACAAACATGTGTTGCCTGCCACGGTGCTGACGGCAACAGCCTGATCACTCAGTACCCTAAGCTGGCTGGTCAACATGAGAAGTATCTAGAGAAGCAGTTAAAAGAGCTTAAGCTAGGTATGACAAGTGGTGGTAAGCAAGGTCGTTACGAACCTGTAATGGGTGCAATGGCGATGCCTTTATCTGAAGAAGATATGGCTGACCTAGCGGCATACTACGCCTCTCTACCTATCTCTAGTAACTCTACTCCTGAAAATGTAGTAGATGAAGGTAAGGTTCTTTACACAGCGGGTAACGCAGAACGCGGCGTAACGGCGTGTATTGCTTGTCATGGCCCTCGTGGTAATGGTACCGAACTTTCTGGTTTCCCTAAGATTTCAGGTCAGCACGCAGATTACATCAAGGCTCAACTTGAAAAATTCCGCGATGGTGACCGTAATAACGACATGAATGCGATGATGCGTGATGTAGCTAAAAAGTTAACAGACGCTGATATTGATACCTTATCGAAGTACGTTGGTGGTTTACACTAATTTGTCGGTTTCTTGCTCTTAGCCAGAGTAAAGGAATGTACGTTCGAGCGAGATTGAAGAGACGCCCCGATCAGTAATGGTCGGGGCGTTTTCTTTTGTATTGGTTTTATTAATGCGTTTTGTGTTTATGTCTGATTTATCAATGTGTGATCGATTTGTGTACAAAAGTGTGAAGTCGCACTCTTGTAGTCTTTTTGTAACACGGTAAAGTAACCGCCATCAGCTAGGAGCTGACTTAGATATGGATGATCATCTAGTCTAACGGTATAGACAGAAATGGATCAGGCTAGGACAGCCCAGCAACAAGGTGTTAGAAAAGGATAGCCAAAACTCATCAGGACGATGAACAACAAACAAATTTGGCATGGAAAGCACCAATAACAAATGGAGATTTGTGTACCAAGTTGAGTATGCAAATTTTGGCCGATATAGGCAGATTTAGAGAGCGATAGGTTTTCCTATCGCTTTTTTTATTGATTTGATGAAAAAACACCCAATACCTCTCCACTATAAACTCAGTTTCTGGTATGTTTCGCATCCCTGTTTAAGGATGTGCTATGTATACTTGTCCCTTATGCCATCACCAAGGCGTGAATCACTATTTTGAAGACAAACGCAGAGCCTATCTGCAGTGTCAGCAATGTGAACTGGTATTTGTTAAACCTGAACAAAGGTTAGAAGCAAAAGAAGAAAAAGCACACTATGATCTCCATGAGAACGATCCTAGTGATGCAGGCTATCGCCGCTTTTTATCTCGCATCGCGGATCCACTAACAGACAAAATTTCATCTAACTCACACGGGTTGGATTTTGGTTGTGGCCCAGGCCCTACGCTATCTATTATGTTAGAAGAAGCCGGACACACCATGGAGTTGTACGATATCTATTACCACCCAGAACCCTCTGTGTTGGAAAAAACGTATGACTTTATGACTGCCACGGAGGTGATAGAGCATCTTTATCACCCAGACAAAGTGTGGCAGCAATGGTTGAATTTAGTTAAACCCAAGGGCTGGATTGGTCTTATGACTAAACTAGTAATAGACGTAGACGCGTTTGCTGGTTGGCACTACAAGAATGACCCGACACATGTCGTCTTCTTTAGTCGTCAAACATTCCAGTTTTTGGCAGAGCGGGATAAGCTCGAACTAGAATTTTTTGGAAATGATGTAATTTTACTGAGGAAAGTGCAGTAATGGGTCGTAGTAAGAAATCAAGAAAGCCGGGAGCACTTGGCGCTCCGGAGCCTATGGTTACTCGTAACCGTAGTGAATCTGATGTTGAAGGTCGTGAACGTAAGCGTGTTAAAAAGCGTAAAGGCCTTAAGTCTGGCAGCCGTCACTCAGATGGTAGCGAAGCAAAACAGCGTAAAGCTGCACAAGCTCGTGATCCACGTTTAGGCAGCAAGAAAAAAATTCCGCTGATCGTTGAACCAGCGAAGAAGCCGACTAAACAAGAGCGCAAGCTATCTAACGAACAAGAGTTAGAGATGCTTGAGAATGACGCTCAACTGAACACACTCCTAGATCGTATCGAAAATGGTGAAAACCTAGGTGCTGGTCTACAGAAGTTTGTTGATGAGAAACTTGATCGTATCGAACACCTAATGGGACGCTTAGGTCTACTAGAGCCAGAAGACGATGAAGAAGAGATCTTCGAAGAAGCACCGGTTGCCTCTAAGAAGAAAGCGAGCTCTGACGAAGACTTGCTATCTCAATTCGAAGATTTCGATTTAGACAGCTTTAAAGGTTAATAGCCAGTGAACGTAACCTTATTAGCAATTGCTGGTGGAATTATCATTCTCGGCTTGGGCTCTTACGCAGGTTACCTTCTACTTCAAGTGAAGAAGCAGACGGAGTTGCAAAAGCAGCATCAAGCACTAGCCATTGAAAAACGCAACGCGACGATTTACGAAAACGTAAATACTTTGTGCTTAGCGGGCATTCAAGGGCAATGTGACTTACCTGAGATCAGTATCCGAGTGTGTATCATTATGGATAATGTTCAGGGTGATGAGCGTGTCGATTTTGATTCTGAGTATCCTGCTCTTTCTGAGCTGTACCATATCGTAAAAGATATGGCTCGCGGAGAGGCAAGACAGGAACTGACGAAGAAAGAGCGCATGCAGCAGAATCTCACGCGCCATAAGGCAGAGACTCGCTTGAATGATGCGGTCATTGAAGATCTGAAAAGGTTGCAAGAGAAGGTTAAACCTCTCAACAACCAAATCAACATTCAGATGATCTAGTCGCTAAGACTATTTAAAATAGAGGCTTGTTTAATACAGGGTGTTCTTGAGACACCTTATCTTTATAGATAGTGTTAAATGAGCCTTCTTACCTTTTGCGTCTCGTTAATCCCGACGCTTTGTTAGTGATCAAGCTAGCAGTTCTGAGTTTTTGTCTAAAAAATTGATTTTGTCTTGGAACGACCTTACAGGTCGTGTGGCAAAATAACCCGTCTATATTTTAATGTATGTAAAATGATTTGAGAGACCTTAGGTTCTCGCGGATCTAAATTGGAAATACCGCTATGTCGAGCAAGCCAGTAACAACGAATCAGCAAATCGTTTGGGATCAAGAGATCTTAAACAAGTACAACTATTCGGGACCTCGTTACACCTCATACCCAACTGCGTTGGAGTTTCATGAAGCGTTTACCGTCGCTGATTACGACATGGCGTGTACTCAATATCCTGAGCGTCCACTCTCTCTTTACGTGCATATCCCGTTCTGCCACAAGCTTTGTTACTACTGTGGTTGTAATAAAGTCATTACTCGTCACTCGCATAAAGCGGATGAGTACCTTGATGTGATTGAACATGAAATCCGCCAACGCGCCTCTTTATTGAATGGCCGTGAAGTGACGCAATTGCACTTCGGTGGTGGTACGCCAACGTTCTTGACCAAAACACAAATCACTCGTTTGATGAGTATTTTGCGTGAAGAGTTTAACTTCACCGCTGACGCTGAAATCAGTATTGAAGTTGACCCGCGTGAGATTGAGCTAGACGTACTTGACCACCTGCGTAACGAAGGCTTCAACCGCCTGAGCATTGGCGTGCAAGACTTCAATAAAGAAGTGCAGAAACTGGTTAACCGTGAGCAAGATGAAGAGTTCATCATTGCGATGGTTAAACGAGCGAAAGAGCTAGGCTTCCGTTCAACTAATCTGGATTTGATCTACGGCCTACCAAAGCAGACTCAAGCTTTGTTCGCTGAAACATTGAAGCAAGTGTTAGAAATGAAGCCGGGCCGTTTATCGGTATTTAACTACGCACACATGCCTCAGCTGTTTGCGGCGCAGCGTAAGATTAAAGACGAAGATCTACCTGAAGCGAAAGAGAAAATGGCTATCTTGCAAGATACCATCGAGACGCTAACGGGAGCGGGTTACCAGTTCATTGGTATGGATCACTTCGCACTACCTGAAGATGAGCTAGCCGTAGCACAGCGTGAAGGTATTCTGCATCGTAACTTCCAAGGCTACACCACCCAAGGTGAAGCTGACTTAATTGGTTTCGGTGTTTCTGCGATTTCTATGGTTGGTGATGCTTACGCACAAAATCAGAAAGAGCTGAAGAAGTACTACGCTCAGGTGAATGACCTGCGTCATGCACTTTGGAAAGGTGTTGCTCTAGACAGTGACGACCTTCTACGTCGTGAAGTGATCAAGCAGCTGATTTGTAACTTCAAGCTTGATAAAACAATGATCGAATCTGAGTTCTCGGTTAACTTTAATCGCTACTTCAAAGAAGATTTAGAGCTTCTACAAACTTTTATCAACGATGAGTTGGTTGAAGTCGATGATAAAGAAATCCGCGTGACTTTGCGTGGCCGCTTGCTGATCCGTAACATCTGTATGTGTTTTGATAAATACCTACGTGCCAAGGCTCGCCAACAGCAATTCTCTCGCGTTATCTAATCGCTCGATAGAGAATAGAACAATAAAAAATGCCAGCATCATGCTGGCATTTTTGTATCTGACTCATTCGATTTCTGCCTGGTTTAGGTGAGACTCTCAGTGGTATTTTGTTTGACCTTGGCACTTTGCTTGGAGTTGATGAGGTCGGTAGGCCATTGGTCAAACGGAACTGGGCGACTGTATAAGAAGCCTTGAGCAAGCGGGCACTGCAGCTGCTTGAGAAGTTCAGCCTGTTGCTGTGTTTCAACGCCCTCTGCCACCAAGCTTACTTTGAAGCCCTTAGTGATGTTAACGATGGCCGCGACGATCGAGCTATCTAGGTTCTCTTTATCAAGTTTGCTGACAAAGCTGCGGTCGATCTTAAGGCAGTCGAATGGCAGTTTGTGTAAGTAAGCCAGTGACGAATAGCCGGTACCAAAGTCATCAATCGCAATTGATATCCCTAGTGCTTTTAGAGTCAGCATGTTATCGATGATGGTCGGGTCGTTGTCGACGATGCGTGATTCGGTGATCTCTAGTGTCAGGTTGCTTGCTGGCAGATTTGTGTCTCGCAACGTGCCTTTTACTTGTTCCACAAAGCCACTTTCACTCAGTTGATCGACCGACAGGTTGACGTGAATCGAGAAGTCCTTGCTCCATTTTCCTGACTCAATCGCGATGGCTGTATCTCGACACGACTTATGCAGAATTTGTTTTCCGATATCGTCAATGAGCCCGCTCTCTTCCGCGAGAGGAATGAACTCGAGTGGCGAGATCACCCCTTCATCCGTTATCCAGCGAGCTAAAGCTTCTGCTCCTATGGTCGAGCCAGATTCCAGATCAATAATAGGCTGATAAAACGGTTCGAACTGTTGAAGCTCAATCGCTCGGTTCATCCGCGCTAACATCTTGGTGCGATGTCTCGATGCTTTGCCCATTTCAAGGCTATAAATACAGACACTGGTTTTGTCTTGTTTCGCATTGCTCAATGCAATGCTGCTGCTGCGTAGCAGGAGTGTAATGTCGTGAAGATTCGAGACATTCACTATCCCCATCGATACCTTAATCACCACGCTTTCCGATTCCATTGAAAATGGGGAAGCGAAGGTTTGAAGTAAGCGGTTAGTCAGCAGCTGAACATCATCGCTTTGCGTTACGTTTGGCGCGTAGATGGCAAACTCATCACCACCAGTGCGAGCTAGTAGGTATTCGGATGGCAGTGTGCCTCTTAAACGAGCGGCCGCAATGATAAGTAGCTGGTCGCCATTGTAATGACCTAGGCTGTCATTGATGTCTCGGAAGCGATCAATACCAATCAAATACAGTGTGCCTTTTTCGTTGTCGGGGTGTTTCTTGGCAGCGTCAATAAAGCCTTCACGGCTGTATAGCTTGGTTAATGAGTCATAGGTAAGTTGAGACTGTAATGCATGAAACGAAGCCTTTAAGTTGTTGGTCATTTCATTGAATGACTCGACCAACATGCTGGTTTCATATATATGCCCTGTTTTTGGCATGCTCGCGTCCCAATCGCCCTTAGCAAGGCGTTTTGCCGCATCCGCTGTCGAGGTGATGGGTTGGGTTGCGCGATTAAAGGCAATTAATCCTGCAATGACCCCAATGCAGCTCAGTGCTAGCCCAAGCAACCAACTGTTTCTTTGATTTTCTGGCAATTCACCGAGCAGATTGCTTTCAGGGATCGACACCCCAATAAACCACGTGAGCCCGTGCTCATCTTCGTATGGGGTGATTTGGTTGAAGTAGCGTTCGTTGTCTAGGCTAAAACTAAAGCGCTGCTCGCCCAAATTCTCGATTAGGTGGAATTGCTCTACGTAGCTAGCACTCTCACGTATGACTGGATTAGCACTCTCTGTTGCTAGTTTGCGTTGCCCTTTGTTGGTTTGTCCTGTGCCCCATGAAACGACACTGCCTCCGCCTGAGTGCGCGACCAAGCGTTGCTGCTTATCGATGATGTAAACAGAGGCATCCGTTCTATCTTTGAGCTTTCTGAGAAACGCATTGAAGGTATTGATTTTGATGTCGCTGACTACGACGGCTTTGAATTCATTATCATCATAGATAGGCGCTAGAGCAGATAAGGTGATTTCTTGACGTTCGTCAGCATTGGCATAAATTGGTGACCATAACGGTTTTTTCTGTGTCGCAATGGGTGTGTACCAAGGACGGATTCTAGGATCGTAACCTGAAATCACCGATCGAATGTCTTCACTAATTTTGCTGCCACGGTAAATGACCAGCTGATCATTGGTGCGTTCGTCTTGCACCATCAAGGTGTAGCCTTTGTTGGCTTCTTTGCGGAAACCGACGTAGTTACCATCTTCAGAACCAAAGCCGATCGCATCGAGTTGAGGTACAGCAGTGTAATGGTCTGAAAACGTATAAAAAATATAGTCTTGGACCTTACTAAGATTGCCTGCTTGATAAAGATGGTGGTAGCCGATGTTATGGCTGAGCGAGAGGTTGGCGTGAAATGGCTTTTCTAAAAAATTAGACAGGCTTTGATGAACATTGTCAGTCAGTGATGTCAGCTGGCGTGCACTAACATCACTCACCATCTCTTTGTAGCTTAGCTTTTGAGTGAAAACCATTACACCCATAGTGAACAGAAAAATCATCACGAATGGCAGAACCACAGCGGTTCTCAAAGTAATTTGTGTTTTCAAAGACATCTTTAGCTACAACTTTGGTGAATAGCGCACTGTAATTGTACCGACACTATTCAAACCAAGCGACACTTTTTTGGTTAAAAAGTAGCTGCATCGAGAATCATATAAGGTCTAGTACAGTTCTTTGAGTTTACGAGTTAGGGTGTTTCTTCCCCATCCCAAAACCTTAGCTGCATCCTGTTTATGACCATTAGTGTGGTGGAGTGCAGCTTCTAGCAGTATACGTTCAAATTCTGGCAGAGCATAAGTTAGCAGCTCTTTTTCTCCTGAATCAAGCGCACATTTCGCCCAATTCGCGAGCAGTTGTTGCCAGTTATCTCCAGTTCCTGAGGTGGTCACGACTTTTTCTTCCAACAATTCCGGTGGTAGATCGGAAGGCAGTATCTCGCTGCCGCTAGCCATCACCGTTAACCAACGACAAATATTCTCAAGCTGACGTACGTTACCAGGCCAATTGAGCTGGTTGAGCTTCAAAATGGTCTCAGGATGCAGTGTCTTCACTTCAACACCGAGCTCTTCGGCGGCGGATGCTAGGAAGTGATGAGTCAGCTTTTCAATGTCTTGTTTACGTTCGCGAAGTGCCGGGATATGGATTCGGATAACGTTGAGTCGGTGGAAAAGGTCTTCACGGAAGTCGCCTTCATGCACTAAGCGCTCAAGATCTTGGTGGGTTGCGGCAACGATACGAACGTCTACCTTAACTGCAGAGTGACCGCCGACACGATAGAACTGACCATCAGAAAGTACACGCAACAAGCGAGTTTGGATATCGAGTGGCATGTCACCGATCTCATCCAGAAATAGGGTGCCGCCGTTGGCTTGTTCAAAGCGTCCTTGGCGAACGCTGTTAGCACCGGTAAAGGCACCTTTTTCGTGGCCAAACAGTTCAGACTCGATCAGATCTTTGGGGATTGCTGCCATGTTCAAGGCAATGAAGGGCTTCTTAGCTCTTGGGCTGTGACGATGCAGAGCGTGAGCGACCAATTCTTTACCGGTACCCGATTCACCATTGATCAGCACGGATATGGATGAGCGAGACAAACGGCCAATCGCTCGGAAAACCTCCTGCATTGCCGGTGCTTCACCGATGATTTCTGGCGCGTTGGTGTCTTCAGCGACCTCACTGGCTTGTTCGCGTTTCTGCTCTTGGCTGTGCGCGATCGCTCGTTCGACTAGAGTCAGTGTTTCATCAATATCGAACGGCTTTGGAAGATATTCAAAGGCGCCTTTTTGATAAGCATTCACCGCCGCATCAAGGTCTGAGTGCGCGGTCATAATGATCACGGGCAGGTCGGGAGAGCGTTGATGAACCTGATGCAACAGCTCAATCCCGTCAATACCGGGCATGCGAATGTCAGACACCAATACGTCCGGTGTCTCGCGCTCAAGCGCAAGCAACACGCTCTCAGCATCAGCAAATGTTTCACACTTAATATCCGCAGATGAAAGTGTTTTCTCTACTACCCAGCGGATAGAGCTGTCGTCATCGACGACCCAAACGTATCCCTTACTCATAATTCAATTCCTTTGCAGCCAAATCTATTGTGATAATCATTGTTGTTTTTATGATGTCTTAATCTTTGTGTTACCGAGCTAAGCCTTTCATCTCGCTGTCCAATAGCGAGGTTCTTATGACCTAAATCGGTAGATAAATCGTGAATGTGGTGTTGCCTGGCCAGCTTTCAACATCAATTTTCCCATTGTGTTGATCGATCAGGTTTTGAGAAATCGATAGCCCCAGCCCTGTGCCACCCTCTCGTCCGCTGACCATTGGGTAAAACAGCGTATCTTTTAAATCATCGGGGATGCCGGGGCCGTTATCGCTGATCTCAATGCGCGCTGCGAGTTTGTGTCGCTGCCCATGAATATTGGCTTGATGCACCGTTCTGGTGCGAATGGTGATTTTCCCTGATTCTTGGGCCTTTAAAATCTGTGCCGCGTTACTCACGATATTGAGCATCGCTTGTTCAACTTGTGCTGAGTCCATCAGAATGTCCGGTAAGCTCGGGTCGTAATCTCGTTCGATGGCGAGCGTTGAACCCGACTCGAGTTCCACGAGCTGTCTGACTTTCTCAAGTATCTGGTGAAGGTTCTCTTCTGATTTAGTCCCCGGCTTCTGTGGGCCAAGCAGACGGTCAACTAATGCTCTTAAGCGGTCGGCTTGCTCAATAATGATCTGCGTATATTCATTAAGAGACTGATCAGGAAGCATTTTCCCAAGTAACTGCGCCGCACCTCTTAAGCCACCGAGTGGATTTTTGATCTCATGTGCTAACCCGCGTACCAGCAACTTAGCCGCTTGTTGTTGTGCATGTTGGTTGAGCTCTTGGCTAAGGCGTCTTTGCTGGTCTATCTTGCGCATCTCAACCAATAACAGCGTCTCTCGCTGCCAAGATATTGGGCTAACCGTGACTTCAAGCATCAGTGGGCGGTTATCAACAACGAAGGTAACGTCACTGTCGGTAATGCTCTGGCCACTTTGTAGCGGTTGCGTCAACAGTGCCAAATCAAGTGAAGCGTGTTGGATAAGTTGGCTCAGTGGATGATCAACGATGCGTCGTGCGCTCTGTGAAAAGAGCTGCTCAGCCGCCGGATTTGCGTATCGGACATACAATTGCTCATCGAGCATTAATGTCGAAGTCACCATATTGTCGAGAATGGCGCTGGAAAGATGGTGTGTATCTATGCTGTCGCTTTTGGCTGATCGATTCACTATTTCGTCCTTGAACTGGTGTTTTTCTCACCGCACCAAATTGGTGCGTAGCTAAGTTCAAGTATGGCGCATATCAACCAGAAGCTAAAGATAATTCATTAGAGTCGCTGAAAGCTGCTTCGATTAGGTGAAAAGTAGAGGTTATTTGGCCTCTTTTAACACATTGGCCTACTTGAGCGTCGCTCGATGTAAATACACGGTGACTGGACTAGTAGATGCAATAAGCTTGCCGCTTCTATGTGCTTGAATTGCAATGGTGTGAGTACCTCGATCGATACCTTTTAATTCCCAAATAGGCTGGGTCTGTGGGGCGCCATATCGACGGCCATCAAGCATCAATTGTAATTGCTCCCCAATACCAAGTTTTCGGTTGAGCTCTATCTGAATCGGGATTAAGCCGCGGTTGTTGCGAATGGTTTGATCATGAACTGGAGTCAGCATGGTGAGGGTTAATTGAGTGGGAACCTCGCGCTCTGTGGTTTCGGTTTCTGCCTGGGTTTTAGCTGGCGTTTTAGTTGTAGAGGAAGCTGCGGCGTCAACCGGAGTCGAGGCCTCAAATTTAGGGGCGGGTGCTGAAGCTTGCACATCTGGCAGGCGAAGAGCCTCGGCATCTTGAGCGCTAGGGTTATCACTAAAGTGGAGCACGCCATCTTCATCTACCCAGGTATACACAGTTTGAGCAGAGCACGAGAGCGCGACTGTTAACCCGATTAGGAACAGTATGTTTTTCATATCTTTAGCCTCTTTTCACCGCTAGGTGATTTCACGTTTGGCGTTGGTTTTATTGTATTTAGCGCGACAGCCTCTGAGGGCTTTTGTCTAAGGTATGGTACGAGGAAGCGGGGGGAGGGAGAATATAAAAAAGGCCCGCCTGCGAGGCGAGCCTAATATTTAGTCAGCGATTCTTACAAGGTTGCAGTAAGAAATGGCTTATCTCTACAGGAGATTAAACTGAGTAGTACAGTTCAAACTCAAGTGGGTGTGTAGCCATGTTCACGCGTTGTACGTCGTCAGATTTCAGAGTGATGTAAGAATCGATGAAATCGTCAGAGAATACGCCGCCAGCTGTTAGGAACTCACGGTCTTCGCTAAGCGCTGCTAGAGCTTCTTGTAGAGATTCTGCAACTGTTGGGATTTCAGCTGCTTCTTCTGCAGGAAGGTCGTATAGATCTTTATCCATAGCTTCGCCTGGGTGAATCTTGTTCTTGATGCCGTCAAGGCCAGCCATAAGCATTGCTGAGTAGCATAGGTATGGGTTAGCTGCTGGGTCACCAAAACGTAGCTCGATACGACGTGCTTTAGGGCTTGGTACTACTGGGATACGGATAGAAGCAGAACGGTTACGTGCTGAGTAAGCAAGCATTACAGGTGCTTCGAAACCAGGTACAAGACGCTTGTACGAGTTAGTTGATGGGTTAGCAAACGCGTTGATTGCACGAGCGTGCTTGATTACACCACCGATGTAGTAAAGAGCCATTTCAGATAGGCCGCCGTACTTATCACCAGCAAACAGGTTAACGCCGTCTTTTGCTAGAGATTGGTGAACGTGCATACCAGAACCGTTGTCACCAACTAGTGGCTTAGGCATGAATGTCGCTGTTTTACCAAATGCGTGAGCAACGTTGTGTACAACGTACTTGTAGATTTGAGTTTCATCAGCTTTCGCTGTTAGCGTGTTGAAGCGAGTAGCGATTTCGTTTTGACCCGCAGTTGCTACTTCATGGTGGTGAGCTTCAACAACTAGGCCCATCTCTTCCATTACTAGACACATTGCTGAACGGATGTCTTGAGATGAATCTACTGGAGCTACTGGGAAGTAACCGCCTTTAACGCCAGGACGGTGACCTTTGTTACCGCCTTCGAAGTCAGAACCTGTGTTCCAAGCTGCTTCTACGTCATCGATCTTGAAGAAAGAACCAGACATGTCGTTTGAGAACTTAACGTCGTCAAATAGGAAGAATTCTGGCTCTGGACCAACTAGAACTGTGTCTGCGATACCTGTAGAACGTAGGTACTCTTCAGAACGTTTAGCGATAGAGCGTGGGTCACGGTCGTAGCCTTGCATTGTTGCAGGCTCAAGGATGTCACAACGGATGTTTAGTGTTGCGTCTTCTGTGAATGGGTCCAGTACAGCAGATGCTGCGTCTGGCATCATTACCATGTCAGATTCGTTAATGCCTTTCCAACCAGCTACTGAAGAGCCGTCAAACATTTTGCCTTCTTCGAAGAAGTCTGCATCAACTTGGTGAGAAGGAATAGAGATATGCTGCTCTTTACCTTTTGTATCAGTAAAACGTAAGTCGATAAATTTAACTTCGTTCTCTTGGATCAGGGATAGTACATTTTCTACTGACATCTTGGATAACCTCCAGTGTTATTAATTCGGTATTAGCTCGATTCGGTTGAAACTAGCATTGATTAATGTCTATAAGTGCATTAATCGATGCTGATTTATCTATAGCCAAAAACGTGCCAAAAAAATTATTCCATTAATTTCAATGATTTACTTGTTTTTCGGTTTTGCTTAATTTGGTTTTTGCACCAAAATGATCTCCGGGCGCACCTTGTTGGTGCAATTATTTGTCTGTGCACCAATATGAGACATAAGCGAGCACCATTCAGCAATGAATTGCCTAAGTTGTCAATCCACTTTTGTTATTTTGCGGGAGATTTGGTTCGCCACTCGCAGGTGATACTTTTTTAGAGTCCTACGAATTGGGCTGTTCAACACTGTACTGAATCAAAGTTAAGCGGATATGAATCGCTAATAAAGAAAAAAGCCCCGGTTCAGATCACATATTTCTGGGTTTTTGTCTAGAATCTGGTATATTATTGACCGTTTTTTAAATCAAGCTAGCGGTTATTATCCAAACTTTTGAGATAAGTGACGGCTACTTTTATGAGTGAATCGAGAATCCATGTCTACTCCACAGATTGATAAGTTAAGAAATATCGCGATCATCGCGCACGTTGACCACGGTAAAACGACTTTGGTTGATAAACTGCTACAACAGTCAGGCACTCTTGAGTCTCGTGGTGAAGCTGAAGAGCGTGTCATGGATTCGAATGACATCGAAAAAGAGCGTGGCATTACCATTCTTGCTAAGAACACAGCAATCAACTGGAATGATTACCGCATCAACATCGTAGATACTCCGGGACACGCGGACTTCGGTGGTGAAGTTGAGCGTATCATGTCTATGGTTGACTCTGTTCTGCTTATCGTTGACGCAGTTGATGGCCCAATGCCTCAAACTCGTTTTGTAACGCAAAAAGCATTCGCACACGGTCTTAAGCCAATCGTTGTAATCAACAAGATTGACCGCCCAGGCGCTCGTCCTGATTGGGTTATGGATCAAGTATTCGACCTTTTCGACAACCTAGGTGCTACTGATGAGCAACTAGACTTCACAGTTGTTTACGCTTCAGCTCTGAACGGTTGGGCAACAATGACTGAAGGCGAAACTGGCGAGAACATGGAACCATTGTTCCAAGCTGTTGTTGATACAGTAGACGCGCCTGCAGTTGACCTTGACGGTCCACTACAAATGCAAATTTCGCAACTTGATTACAGCTCTTACGTAGGTGTTATCGGTGTTGCTCGTGTTACTCGTGGTTCTGTTAAACCAAACCAACAAGTAACTATCGTAAATGCAGAAGGCAAAAAACGTAACGGTAAAGTAGGTACAGTTCTTGGTTACCTAGGTCTTGACCGTCACGAAGTTGAGCAAGCTAACGCTGGCGACATCATTGCAATCACTGGTCTTGGTGAGCTGAAAATTTCAGACACTATCTGTGACGTAAACAATGTTGAAGCAATGACTCCGCTTTCTGTTGATGAACCAACAGTAACAATGACGTTCCAAGTAAACACTTCTCCGTTCGCGGGTAAAGAAGGTAAGTTCGTTACTTCACGTAACATCCTTGAGCGTCTAGAGAAAGAACTAGTACACAACGTTGCACTACGTGTTGAAGAAACTGATAACCCAGATCGTTTCCGTGTTTCAGGTCGTGGTGAACTTCACCTATCTATCCTGATCGAAAACATGCGTCGTGAAGGTTTCGAGCTAGCTGTATCTCGTCCAGAAGTTATCATCAAGAAAGACGAAGATGGCAACCTAACTGAACCGTTTGAAACTGTGACTATCGACGTGCTTGAAGAGCACCAAGGTGGCATCATGGAAAACATCGGTCTACGTAAAGGTGAGCTAACTGATATGTCTCCAGATGGCAAAGGCCGTGTTCGCATGGACTTCATGATGCCTTCTCGTGGTCTTATCGGTTTCCAAACTGAGTTCCTAACTCTAACGTCTGGTTCTGGTCTTCTTTACCACTCATTTGATCACTACGGTCCTCACAAAGGCGGCGTAATCGGTCAACGTAACAACGGTGTTCTAATCTCGAACGCAACTGGTAAAGCTCTGACTTACGCACTATTCAACCTACAAGAACGTGGTCGTCTATTTGCTGAGCACGCGGATGAAGTATACGAAGGTCAAATCATCGGTATTCACAACCGTTCAAACGACCTAACAGTAAACTGTCTGAAAGGTAAGCAGCTAACGAACGTTCGTGCATCTGGTACTGATGAAGCACAGGTTCTTTCGCCACCTATCCGTCACACTCTAGAGCAAGCTCTTGAGTTCATCGACGAAGACGAACTAGTAGAAGTAACGCCAGTAAGCATTCGTATCCGTAAGAAGCTTCTTACTGAAAACGAACGTAAGCGTGCAGCACGTCCAGCTAAGGCTTAATTGCCAGCTGACTAGCTTCTAGCTAACAAGCAATACGTTTTAGAATAAGTAAGAAAGCCCCGAGTAGCCTAGCTGCTCGGGGCTTTTGTTTTTTAGTTTGTTTAGATACGGTTAAACGAGATACGAAGAGTGTTTAAGTCTTCGTCATCCTCAAGAGGGAGGAACGACCGAGTTGGGGATCTAGCTTTTGATACATAAGTAACGCTCAACGAATTGAAGCCGTTCTTCGACTGGCATAAACGGCACTTCAACCACCTCATAGCCAAGTTCTTGGTAGACTCTTTCTAACGCGTGGTGAATCTCTAGCGCCTCCTCAAACGGATAAGGTCTCACATCATCTTGTACATAAATTGAAGCCTCAGGGCGACAGAACAACACTTGGGGGTGATAACCTTGGCTCGCTTCTCGGTAGGTTGTGTTTATCTCTAGTTTCGCCTGAGCCAAATAGCCACAAATGTCTGGAATGGCACGATCGAGAAAGGCAACAGGATGCTGACTGGCTTGGTCTTTGTGTTCGCTCATGACGGTTAAACATAGGCGAGCAAAGCCTGGAAGGTCTAACCAAGGTAAGATACCGTTCTCAAGTTGACTCTGCTGTTCGATTAACTGGCGAGAGGACTCAGCGAATATCGGGTAACCCATGTCACCCAAGGCATTAATTAGTGTGGTTTTTCCAGCGCCTGGGCCGCCAGTAACAATGATTGGGTTCATACGGGTTTATCTTAATTCGCTTCTAATGGCACTACTTCTGATTGAGTTGAGCTAGGAATTTATCCGACTCTGCTATTGCCGCATTCATCTGCTCTATTGCATAGGCGATGTCTTTTTCTAAGCTCATAAACTCACCTTGCAGCGAGCCGACAGCGCTCGCATTGAGGTTGTGCTTCAAGTAAAGCGTGTTGTCGCGAAGGGTATTGAGCACTGGGTCCATTTTCTTCTCGGCGCGCTTCATTGCTGACAGCATCGTTTGGTAAGACAATTTAGTTTCACGAAGTTTTTGCTCGCTCGAGCGGCGCAGTGAATCACTGGTGTAGAGATCTAACTCACTCTGCCACTCTTCAAACAGCGCATCCGACACATCTTCAATCGCAGCAATGCGGTCACTGACATTTTGCGCGGCTTTCTCGCTGTCTTGGTATTTATCATTGATTTGGTTGTACATGTCTTCAAGGTCGCCGCCACTGAAATTAGTCAGGCTACTCAAGGCTTCAAGTGCGCTGGTAAACTCTTCCTGAGCATCCTGCTGCGACTCTTTAGCGTCTTCCACTCTATCGACCATAATGTCACGCTTGTGGTAACCCACTTGCTCCATGGCGGAGTAATAAGCTGACTGGCATCCAGTAAGAGTAAAAATAGAGAGGACTATAACTATTAAATAAGGCATCCTAGTTTCCTATAGTTAAGTAACGGAATATTAATTAGGACTATGAACGAGTTACAAGGGAGTTACAAGTTGAAGATAAAAAAGGTCGCCACACTCAGTATTCAGTTTTCTCGCTATCTTTTGGCGCGAATGACGCACGATAGAGTCAACGTGAATGCGGGCTACTTGGCGTACATTACTTTGCTCTCGATCGTACCGATGTTGACGGTTCTGCTCTCTATCTTGTCATCATTTTCCATCTTTGCTGATGTTGGTATCGTGATTCAAAACTTCGTTATTATCAACTTTGTTCCAGCGTCAGGAGATGCGGTGCACGGTGCCTTGCTCGAGTTTGTTGCCAACACGGGTAAGATGACGGCGGTCGGTAGTGTGTTCTTGTTCATTGCGGCACTGATGTTGATCTCGAATATCGATAAGAACCTAAACTACATCTGGCGTGTTAATGAGAAGCGACGTGCGGTATTGTCGTTCTCAATGTACTGGATGGTGCTAACACTTGGGCCGATCTTGGTTGGGGCGAGTATTGCTGCCACTTCGTATGTGACATCGCTCAGTCTGCTACAAAATGAAGTCGTATCTGGCGCCTTTAATACCGTAATTCGCAAACTGCCTTTGATTCTCTCTTTCTTTGCGTTTTTCGGTCTGTACCTGTTGGTTCCCAACAAAAAGATACACTTTTCCCATGCGGCTGCAGGTTCTCTAGTGGCGGCTCTGTTGTTCGAACTCAGTAAGAAAGGCTTCGCGGCCTACATTACTCAATTCCCTTCTTACCAGTTGATTTATGGCGCATTGGCGGCAATACCAATTCTTTTTGTCTGGGTTTATTTGTGCTGGTTGATTGTGCTGGTGGGTGCTGAGGTGACCGCTGCATTGGGTGAGCAGGAACAGTGGAGTGACTCGAAAGAAATGGTACACTCTTCGGATAACGACAAAATCACAGAGCAAGGAAACAACAGTGATAGCACTGATCCAGAGAGTAAGTGAAGCTGCCGTCCGTGTTGATGGCGAAGTAGTTGGTGAGATTGAACAAGGCTTATTAGTTTTGTTAGGCGTAGAAAAAGGTGACGACGAAGCCAAAGCCAAACGTTTGATGGAACGAGTGACCACTTATCGTGTCTTTGGAGACGAAGACGATAAAATGAACCTCAACGTGAAGCAAGTAGAAGGTAAGGTATTAGTGGTGTCTCAATTCACTCTGCCGGCCGATACCAAGAAAGGGACTCGAGCAGGGTTCTCTCGTGGTGCTCACCCAGAAGATGCTGAGCGTCTTTATAACTATTTCTCTGACCAGTGTGAATCAGTGTTACCAACGGAACGTGGCCGATTCGCAGCCGACATGAAAGTGTCTTTGGTTAATGATGGCCCAGTGACATTCTGGCTGCAGGTTTAGGCTTAAAGGAATAAGCATGTTTAAACTCATAACACCAACCACCGAAAATCAGCTAAACAAGTATTACCATTTTCGTTGGCAGATGCTCCGTGAACCTTGGCGAATGCCGGTAGGTTCTGAGCGCGATGAATATGACCCAATGAGTCACCATCGCATGATCGTTGATGGTCGGGGTCGCCCGATGGCGATTGGTCGTCTGTATATCACCCCAGATCTGGAAGGTCAGATCCGCTACATGGCGGTGAAGAAATCTCGCCAAAGTAAAGGCATGGGTTCGTTGATTCTAGTCGCACTTGAGTCATTGGCTCGCCAAGAAGGTGCTAAGCGCTTGGTGTGTAATGCACGTGAAGATGCGATCTCATTCTATGAGAAGAATGAATTTGAACGTCGCGGTGAGATTAACGATCAACGTGGCCCTGTGCGTCACCAACAGATGGTTAAGCATCTTGACCCAATGGCAGACGTTCTGCGTAAGCCTGAGTGGTGTAATGAGCTTCAGCAGCGCTGGGAACATCAGATCCCGATCAGTGACAAGATGGGCATCAAGATCAACCAATACACGGGTTATCAGTTTGAGTGTAGCGCTCAGTTGAATCCCAACCTTAACCCTCATAACACCATGTTTGCAGGCTCTGCCTTTACCTTAGCGACCTTAACTGGTTGGGGGATGACTTGGTTATTGATGAAAGAACGCGGGCTGACCGGTGATATCGTGCTGGCAGACAGTAATATTCGTTATCGTCACCCGGTTGAGCAAAACCCTGTTGCCTCTACTTCATTGGATGGGATCAGTGGTGACTTGGACCGCCTTGCGTCAGGAAGAAAGGCACGTATCATCATTCACGTGACCATTCATAGCGGCGATGTGGAAGCGGTAGAGTTTACGGGAACCTATATGCTGATCCCTGACTACAAAAAGCGATTATCAACAGACTCCAACGTAAACGTATAGCTGACACTGGCTAACAGATACAGATTAAAGATACAAGGCGCTACTCCTGAGGAGTGGCGTTTTTTTGTTGGCAGTCGTTAATCTCCGAATACTCAGCTTGGGTGAGCTTTCCTGAGATTTGATGGCATGGGTCCGATAGGGTAATCGAGAGGGTGTGTTGCTCAGCTTTAAGCAAGTCGAGTTCTCCAGAAGCCTCGCCATTGAGCGTTTGAACCCTTTGTTCGCCTTGCTCTGCTGATGATGCACCAATAATATGCATCGGTTCGAGAGTGAAGCGCCCACGGTCAAAATGCGCATTAAGCTCTGGAATTTCAAACACGTTATCAGTCGATGTTTCAGAAAGCTTGTCATTAAAGGTCATCACACCCTGGCGAACGCTGCCAGTGAGTTGCCCTGTGGTTGAGTAACCGAGCATCAGTGAGTCGCCATATAAACCTGCGGCTTGAAGTTCAAACTCGCCATAGCCGGTTGCATCGAGTGGTAATTCAAGTCGCTGCAGCATAGGCGCAATGGGTAACCCATCGGCAGAAATATCTAAGCTCCATGGCTTGCTGATTTGGTTAAAATCGAGCGTTGCATTGGCTTCAATGTAGCCATTCCTGAGTGGTGCAAACAGACGAGTCAGCGTCCATTTTCCTTGTTCGCTATTCATCTCAACCACAGGCTGTGCGCTGAGAATATTTTGGTAGCTGGCATCATTGGCGCTCGCCATCAGCTTCCCTTGCCATAAGCCCAGTTTTCTATCTTGCAGCAGTTGAACTTGATGCCCCTCGACATGTAATCCAGAGACCTGCCAGTAAGGCGTTTGTGCTAGTTGGATAAGTTGGCTGCGTTCTATATTAAGTCGGTTAATCTCGACGTTCTGGAGTTGTGTAAGCCAAGGTATTAGTCGAGCTGCGACTAGAGGGCTATCTTGGTTTTCGGTAATCCACTTGATGCCTTGTAGGTCGAGTTGCGCTAATTCAATGCTGCTAGGGGTGACTTCGCCATTGAGCTGAACAGTGCCTTGCAGGAATTGAGTATAGAAATCTTCAATCAGAATCTGGTTTGTTTCTAGATTGAGCTTGAGGCTTGGCTCGATGAACATGTCATCATCAATGGTCACTCCTTCAGCTTGCAGAGAAAAAATGGCTTTCTGTTGTTTCCAGATTTCAAAAGGCAGTTGGATATTTTCTAGTGAGGCATCAAAGGCAGCGAGGTGCCCATCTTGCCACTCTACGTCGCTGCGTAGAATATCTAAGCTATTGATGTGATTGATCTGAATACCTGCCACATCCCATTCTTTGCTTAGTAGGTTTTGGGTCTGCTTCTGATTGAGTCGTAATCCATCGACGGTCACGTTCACCAACGACCAATCTTGTTGATACTGCTCTGCTTGACCGGAAATCTTGGCGCCACGCCAGTCAAATGAAGCACCATAAAGCGTGCTATCGCTAGGTTTTAAGTCTAGGTCAATCAACAGATTATCGAATGCTTCACCTTGCCAATACAGTTGTGAGGCAGAGAGTTGGGTTTTTCCATAAGGGAGAAGTGAGTTGTCGTTGTTCCATTTTGGGGCGGAGATCTGCAGGTCGATGCCTCGCGCATTAAACTCTGGCGTCGAAAAGTCGAGATTGTTGATGGCCAGCTGGTGGAGCTTGATGTTTGGTTGGGTAAATAAAGAAGTCAGTGTTTTTAGATCGTCTGCCTCTAATTGTAGGCCGCTGATCAAAACAGATTCAAAGACCAGTTTGGCCTCTGTCATCGAGCTGGGGCTGAACCAAAGATCGATCTTGTCGATATACAGAGGTGTTTGCTTTTCTGGTTGGCTTTGGGTAATGCCCATTAAGGTGATGTGATAAGGCGCCTGATACTCAACATCTTCAATGAATACAGGTTGTTCAATCGTATGTTTGATAAAAAAGTTGGCAACATCCGCACGGTATTGGGTCTGCAGGCTTAATAGCAGCGCTGCGATAGTTGCAACGGCGATAGCCAACACAATGCCGAACACCATGAATACCTTTTTCATTCCCTGAAAGCCTTAAATTTCAATAGTCTTAAAACAGAGTGGAACAAAAAGGGTCAAGCATCAACAAAAAAGCCCCTCAAAAGAGGGGCTTGCTACAAAAATATCATTTTAAATTGGGCGTTTGCTTTTGGCTAAGCCCGAGCAGATGGTTGGATTAGTCCAGTTGAGGACCAGCTGCAACCAGTGACTTACCTTCAGCGTTGTCTGTGTACTTATCAAAGTTGTTGATGAAGCGCTCGGCTAGATCTTTCGCTTTGCTTTCCCATTGTAGAGGGTCAGTGTACGTATCGCGTGGGTCAAGGATCGCTGGGTCAACATCGTGCAGCGCTAGTGGCACTTCTAGGTTAAACATAGGGATAACCTTAGTTTCAGCGTTGTCGATTGAGCCATCTAGGATAGCGTCGATGATGCCTCGCGTATCTTGGATAGAGATACGTTTACCAGTACCGTTCCAACCTGTGTTCACTAGGTAAGCTTCAGCGCCGGCTGCTTCCATACGCTTCACAAGCACTTCAGCGTACTGAGTTGGGTGGAGAGTTAAGAATGCCGCACCAAATGCAGCAGAGAACGTTGGCGTTGGCTCAGTAATACCACGCTCAGTGCCCGCTAGTTTTGCAGTGAAGCCAGATAGGAAGTGGTACTTCGTTTGCTCTGGAGTCAGTTTAGAAACGGGTGGCAGTACACCGAATGCATCAGCAGTCAGGAAGATAACCTTTTGAGCGTGACCGGCTTTTGATACTGGTTTAACGATGTTATCGATGTGGTGAATCGGGTAAGAAACACGAGTGTTCTCAGTTTTTGAACCGTCATCAAAATCGATAGAACCATCACCACGAACTGTTACGTTTTCTAGTAGTGCATCACGACGGATTGCATTGTAGATTTCAGGTTCTGCTTCTTTAGATAGACGAATCGTCTTCGCGTAACAACCACCTTCGAAGTTGAAGATACCATCGTCATCCCAACCGTGCTCATCATCACCGATTAGCTCACGCTTAGGATCGGTTGAAAGCGTAGTTTTACCTGTACCAGATAGACCGAAGAAGATGGCTACATCGCCTTTCTCGCCGACGTTTGCACTACAGTGCATTGAAGCAATGCCTTGCAGAGGAAGCAGGTAGTTCATCATTGCGAACATGCCTTTCTTCATCTCACCGCCGTACCAAGTACCACCGATGATTTGAACGCGCTCTGTTAGGTTGAAAGCAACGAAGTTTTCAGAGTTTAGACCCTGCTTTTCCCAGTTAGGGTTAGTTGTTTTAGCACCGTTCATTACCACGAAATCAGGTTCGAACGTTGCTAGCTCTTCGTCAGTTGGACGAATGAACATGTTCTTAACGAAGTGCGCTTGCCACGCTACTTCAGTGATAATACGCACGCTTAAGCGCGTATCAGGGTTAGCACCACAATAACCGTCGATGACAAACAGGCGCTTGCCAGATAGCTGAGTTGTCACAAGCTCTTTCAGCTCATTCCATACTTCAGTTGTAATCGGTTTGTTGTCATTTTTGCCTTGATCTGACCACCACATGGTATCGCGGGTCGTGTCATCTTTAACAATGTACTTATCTTTTGGTGAGCGGCCAGTAAAGATACCAGTGTCTACCGCAACAGAGCCTAGTTCCGTTACTACGCCTTTTTCGTAGCCTTCCAAACCTGGCAGTGTTTCTTCAACGAATAACTGCTCGTAGCTAGGATTACGAAGAACTTCAGTAACGCCAGTCAGTCCGTGCTTAGTTAGATCAATTTGTGCAGCCTTTGTATGTTCCATAACGGTCATAGGTGCTCCTTGTAGGATATTTTGTAGGGATTTTGTATTAATTTTTTATTGTTATCTGCTCACCATGCTAGCAACGAGACTCGGGGGAAACAGGGATATAGCTCAAAAAATATCCATATTAGCCATGGGGTTTTAAGCGTCTCGTCACATATTGGCCCAACTAGTCTATCCTGTACGCAAACCTTTGCGCTAGGGGCGAGAACATTATTAATTGATTAAAATTAAGCGGTGATTTTATTACGAGATGTTACGGAGTTTGCGCTATTTTGATCACAAAAAAGGCCAGCTGAGGGCTGACCTTTTTGGGGTAAATTACGTGTTTTTGGTACGCCGTAAATTAATGAACCGTATTGCTGCCTTTATCTGCTGCTTCTGCGTACAGTGCATCAACATCATTCTTGTCGAACGAGTAGTTTGTGCCACAGTAATCGCAGTGTAGACCAACGCTTCCTTCGGTGCTTAGGATGTCGTAGATCTCTTCTTGAGCAACAGTAATGATAGCCGCAGCGCTTCGATCACGTGAACAGCCACAGAAGAACTCAACCGGTTGTGGTGTGAATAGCTGTACTTTCTCTTGGTTGTACAAACGGTAAAGCAGTTCGTTCGCTTCTAGAGTGAATAGCTCTTCGTTTTTCACGGTGTCTGTTAGTTGCTCTAGGTGCTCGAAGTCGTCTGGAGTACCGGTGCCGTCAGGCATTACTTGTAGCAACATACCTGCAGCGTGTGCTTTGCCTTCATGCTCGCCAGTGCGCAGCCATAGACGAGTCTTAAGCTGTTCAGAGTTAGCGAAGTAGCCTTCAAGCACTTGTGCAAGCGTGTCACCTTCAAGACCAACGATACCTTGGTAACGCTCACCTTTCTTAGGATCGATAGTGATCACTAGATGACCTTTACCCATTAGGGCGTGTAGACCTGCGTCGTCTGCGATATCGCCTTCAAAGCGAGCAACACCACGGATCTTCTGATCGTGATCGCCATTGATAACTGCTAGAGATACTGGGCCGTCACCTTGCAGCTGCATCGTGATAGAACCTTCAAACTTTAGGGTCGCCGTTAGTAGCGTCGTTGAAACCAGTAGCTCACCCAACAGCTTTTGTACTGGAGCTGGGTATTCCTTGCTAGAAATAATCTGTTGGTACGCTTCGTCCATCTGTACCAATTCACCACGTACTGATAGGTCTTCAAATAGGTAGCGATTTAAAACATTACTTGTAGACATTGGGTCTGCCATTTGGCTATTCCTTCTAGCTTATTGAGTCTTGAACTTGATGATGTCACGACGTTGCTTTTTATCTGGGCGACGTTCTGGTGCTGGGCTATGAGCATTTAGCTTGCGCTGTTGTGCAAACTCTTCTCTTTTTGCCAAGCTTTCGGTGGTTTCTTCATAGAGGGTTTGAGCGATCGGGGCTCCACCACGATGGGCTGAGATTTTCTCGATCGTTACCGTCTTTTCTTCATTACCTTGGCGCAGTGTAATCACAGCCCCAAGTTCGACAATTTTACTTGGCTTGCTGCGCTGACCATTATAGTGGACTTTGCCACCATCGACCATGTTGCGAGCAATAGACCGGGTTTTGTAAAAACGAGCTGCCCACAACCATTTATCGAGTCTGACAGCTTCATTAGCAGTTTTCATATAGGGCTGTGCCTTATTAAGTGAGAAATGAATGCGGTTTAACTGTAACGAACAGTGCGCAACATGTTTTTGATGATGCTTATCACATTAAGTAGAAGCTTAAAGTGGAGGCGGTTGGCATTTTTTTCAAGTCATAATACAAAATAGCCATGTTATGCCGATTTATCGATTTGCTATGATATAGTTCAGGATCTTATTGCTTAAATAAGCTTGGTATCGAACGAATGAATAAAAAAGCTGAAAGTTTAATGATTTGCAGCGTTTGTCGTCATGAAAAGGGACTAGGAAAGTGAACTTTTTAGAGCTCAAAAATCGCGTAGGGAATTCTCCTATGTTGAGCCGCTTATTAGAGAATGGATTTGTACTTCAGCAGAAACTAAGCTTAGCGACCTGTTGTGTATTGATTGCAGCTTCCGCATGGATCTTAGGGCAGCTTGCATGGTTTATCGAACCTGCTGAGCAAACTATCGCGCCTTGGACAGCAACGGCTTCATCGTATTCAGCACCTCAATCGACCCTTGATATCTCTTCTTTGCAGCAGAGCAACATGTTTGGTGCTTACAACCCAAGCACGCCCGCTGTGGTTGAACAGCAAGTTATCCAAGATGCGCCTAAGACGCGATTAAACCTCGTTTTAGTGGGTGCAGTCGCGAGCTCGAATCCAAAACTGAGCTTAGCGGTGATCGCCAATCGCGGCACGCAAGCGACCTACGGAATTAATGAAGAGATTGAAGGCACTCGAGCCAAGTTAAAAGCGGTATTAATCGACCGCGTTATCATTGATAACTCAGGACGAGACGAAACCTTGATGCTTGAAGGTATTGAGTACAAGCGTTTGGCTGTATCAGCGCCTGCGCCACCTCGTAGCTCTTCTTCGGTTCGTGGTAATAATCCGGCTTCAGCAGAAGAGAAGCTTGATGAAATTAAAGCGAAGATAATGAAAGATCCGCAACAAATCTTCCAATATGTTCGACTGTCTCAGGTGAAGCGTGACGATAAAGTGATCGGTTATCGTGTGAGCCCTGGCAAAGATTCAGAACTTTTTAACTCTGTTGGGCTCCAAAACGGAGATATTGCCACTCAGTTAAATGGACAAGACCTGACAGACCCTGCTGCTATGGGCAACATATTCCGTTCCATCTCAGAACTAACAGAGCTAAATCTGGTGGTCGAGAGAGATGGTCAACAACATGAAGTGTTTATTGAATTTTAAAACTTTGCGTCTAACGAAGGACGAAAGTGTAGGAGAAGTACGTGAAGCATTGGTTTAAGAAAAGTGCATGGTTATTGGCAGGAAGCTTGATCTGCACACCCGCAGCCATCGCGAGTGATTTTAGTGCCAGCTTTAAGGGCACTGACATTCAAGAGTTTATTAATATTGTTGGCCGCAACTTAGAGAAGACCATCATCGTTGAACCTTCGGTACGCGGGAAAATTGATGTGCGCAGTTATGACGTACTCAATGAAGAGCAATATTACAGCTTCTTCTTAAACGTATTAGAGGTGTATGGCTACGCGGTCGTTGAAATGGACTCGGGTGTTCTTAAGATCATCAAAGCCAAGGATTCGAAAACATCGGCAATTCCAGTCGTTGGAGACAGTGATACGATCAAAGGCGACAACGTGGTGACACGTGTTGTGACGGTTCGTAATGTCTCGGTGCGTGAACTTTCTCCTCTGCTTCGTCAACTAAACGACAATGCAGGCGCGGGTAACGTTGTGCACTACGACCCAGCCAACATCATCCTTATTACAGGCCGAGCGGCGGTAGTAAACCGTTTAGCTGAAATCATCAAGCGTGTTGACCAAGCGGGTGATAAAGAGATTGAAGTCGTTGAGCTAAAGAATGCTTCTGCGGCAGAAATGGTACGTATCGTTGATGCGTTAAGCAAAACCACTGATGTGAAAAACACACCTGCATTTCTACAACCTAAATTAGTTGCCGATGAACGTACCAATGCGATTCTTATCTCAGGTGACCCTAAGGTACGTAGCCGTTTAAGAAGGTTGATTGAACAGCTTGATGTGGAAATGGCAACCAAGGGCAACAACCAAGTAATTTACCTTAAATACGCCAAAGCAGAAGATTTAGTCGATGTGCTGAAAGGCGTGTCGGACAACCTGCAATCAGAAAAGCAATCTTCAACCAAAGGCAGCTCATCGCAACGTAACCAAGTGATGATCTCCGCTCACAGTGATACCAACTCGTTGGTGATTACCGCACAACCGGACATCATGAATGCGCTTCAAGATGTGATCGCACAGTTGGATATTCGTCGTGCTCAAGTATTGATTGAAGCCCTAATTGTCGAGATGGCAGAGGGTGATGGCATTAACCTTGGTGTGCAATGGGGTAACCTTGATACTGGTGCTGTGATTCAGTATGGCAACACAGGTGCGTCAATCGGTGGCGTAATGGTTGGTTTAGAAGAAGCGAAAGACACTGAAACGACCACCGCAGTCTATGATGATAATGGCGCCTTTTTGCGTAATGAAACGACCACAGAATCCGGTGACTACTCAACGTTAGCTTCTGCTCTTTCTGGCGTTAATGGCGCGGCAATGAGCGTAGTGATGGGTGACTGGACTGCCTTGATCAGTGCAGTAGCGACCGATTCAAATTCAAATATCCTATCTTCTCCAAGTATCACCGTGATGGATAACGGCGAAGCGTCGTTCATTGTGGGCGAAGAGGTGCCTGTTTTAACTGGCTCGACCGCAGGCTCAAGTAACGATAACCCATTCCAAACGGTTGAACGTAAAGAAGTGGGTATCAAGCTAAAAGTCGTGCCACAAATCAATGAAGGTGACTCAGTTCAGCTGCAAATAGAACAAGAAGTATCGAACGTATTAGGCGCAAACGGGGCAGTAGATGTTCGTTTTGCTAAGCGTCAGCTAAATACGTCAGTGATTGTTCAAGACGGTCAAATGCTGGTGCTGGGTGGCTTGATTGACGAGCGAGCGCTGGAAAGTGAATCTAAGGTGCCGTTCTTGGGCGATATCCCTGTTCTAGGACACCTGTTCAAATCAACCAGTACTCAGGTTGAGAAAAAGAACCTAATGGTATTCATCAAGCCGACCATTATTCGTGATGGTATGACGGCCGATGGTATTACTCAGCGTAAATACAACTTTATTCGTGCTGAGCAGTTGTATAAGTCAGAGCAGGGCCTGAAGCTGATGGATGACGATAATATTCCAGTACTGCCTAAATTTGGCGAAAGCATGAATTACCCGGCTGAACTTCAAGCCTTCATTGATCAGATGGAAACAGAATAATGGCTGAATTGGTAGGGGCGGCACGTACTTATCAGCGCTTGCCGTTTAGCTTTGCGAATCGCTATAAGATGGTGTTGGAGTATCAACATCCAGAGCGCGCACCGATACTTTATTATGTTGAGCCACTGAAATCGGCGGCGATCATTGAAGTGAGTCGTGTTGTGAAAAATGGTTTCACGCCACAAGCGATTACTCTCGATGAGTTTGATAAAAAACTGACCGATGCTTATCAGCGTGACTCGTCGGAAGCTCGTCAGCTCATGGAAGACATTGGTGCTGATAGTGATGATTTCTTCTCACTAGCGGAAGAACTGCCTCAAGACGAAGACTTACTTGAATCAGAAGATGATGCACCAATCATCAAGTTAATCAATGCGATGCTGGGTGAGGCGATCAAAGAAGGTGCTTCGGATATTCATATCGAAACCTTTGAAAAGTCACTTTGTATCCGTTTCCGAGTTGATGGTGTGCTGCGTGATGTTCTAGCGCCAAGCCGTAAACTGGCTCCGCTATTGGTTTCACGTGTCAAGGTTATGGCTAAATTGGATATTGCGGAAAAGCGCGTGCCACAAGATGGCCGTATCTCTCTGCGTATTGGTGGCCGAGCGGTTGATGTTCGTGTTTCAACCATGCCTTCTTCGCACGGTGAGCGTGTGGTAATGCGTCTGTTGGACAAAAACGCCACTCGTCTAGACTTGCACAGTTTAGGTATGACAGCAGAAAACCATGAAAACTTCCGTAAGCTGATTCAGCGCCCACACGGCATTATCTTGGTGACCGGCCCGACAGGTTCAGGTAAATCGACGACCCTGTACGCAGGCCTGCAAGAACTCAACAGCAATGAACGAAACATTTTAACCGTTGAAGACCCGATCGAATTCGATATCGATGGCATTGGTCAAACACAAGTGAACCCTAAGGTTGATATGACCTTTGCGCGTGGTTTACGTGCGATTCTTCGTCAAGATCCCGATGTGGTAATGATTGGTGAGATACGTGACTTAGAGACCGCAGAGATCGCTGTTCAAGCCTCTTTGACCGGTCACTTAGTGATGTCGACCCTTCACACCAATACGGCAATCGGTGCAATTACGCGTCTGCGTGATATGGGCATCGAACCCTTCTTGATCTCTTCTTCGCTGCTGGGTGTTTTGGCTCAGCGCTTGGTTCGCACCCTGTGTAACGACTGTAAAGAACCTTACGAAGCGGATAAAGAGCAGAAGAAACTGTTTGGGTTGAAGAAGAAAGACAGCCTGACGCTTTACCATGCCAAAGGGTGTGAAAGCTGCAGTCACAAAGGCTATCGAGGCCGTACTGGTATTCATGAGCTATTGATGATTGACGATTCGGTACAAGAGCTGATTCACAGTGAGGCTGGCGAACAGGCGATTGAGAAAGCAATTCGTGGCACAACACCAAGTATTCGAGATGATGGCTTGAGCAAAGTTCTGAAAGGGGTAACGTCCTTAGAAGAAGTGATGCGAGTGACCAAGGAAGTCTAGTATGGCGGCATTTGAATACAAAGCGCTGGATGCCAAGGGTAAGAGCAAAAAGGGCTCGATTGAAGCGGATAACGCTCGTCAGGCTCGCCAGCGCTTAAAAGAACAAGGCTTGATGCCGGTTGAGATGACCGAAGCTAAAGCTAAAACGACGAAAGGTGCACAGCCTTCGACCAGCTTTAAGCGTGGTATCAGCACGCCAGACCTTGCTTTGATTACTCGCCAAATTTCCACCTTGGTGCAATCAGGCATGCCGCTAGAAGAGTGCTTGAAAGCCGTGGCGGAGCAATCTGAAAAGCCACGTATTCGAACCATGTTACTGGCGGTTCGTTCGAAGGTAACGGAAGGTTATTCGCTAGCCGATAGCTTGGCTGATTACCCACATATCTTTGATGAACTGTTTAGAGCCATGGTCGCGGCTGGTGAGAAATCGGGTCACTTAGATGCGGTATTGGAGCGACTGGCTGATTACGCAGAAAACCGTCAGAAGATGCGCTCTAAGTTGCTGCAAGCGATGATCTACCCTGTGGTGCTGGTGGTGTTTGCGGTGACGATTGTTTCGTTCCTGCTGGCAACCGTGGTACCTAAGATCGTTGAACCGATTATCCAAATGGGCCAAGAACTTCCTCAATCGACACAATTTTTATTGGCATCGAGTGAATTTATCCAGAATTGGGGCATCCAATTACTGTTGTTGATCATCGGTGTGATTGTGTTGATTAAGACCGCTCTGAAAAAGCCGGGTGTTCGCATGAGTTGGGATCGCAAGCTATTAAGCATTCCACTGATCGGCAAGATCGCGAAAGGAATTAATACCTCTCGTTTTGCACGAACACTCTCTATCTGTACCTCGAGTGCGATTCCTATCCTTGAGGGGATGAAGGTTGCGGTTGATGTAATGTCGAATCACCACGTGAAGCAACAAGTACTGCAGGCGTCAGACAGTGTTAGAGAAGGGGCAAGCCTGCGTAAAGCGCTCGATCAAACCAAACTCTTCCCTCCAATGATGCTGCATATGATCGCCAGTGGTGAGCAGAGTGGTCAGTTAGAGCAAATGCTAACAAGAGCGGCAGATAACCAGGATCAAAGCTTTGAATCGACCGTGAATATCGCGTTAGGTATCTTTACGCCAGCACTTATCGCTTTGATGGCAGGCTTAGTGCTGTTCATTGTGATGGCGACTCTGATGCCGATGCTTGAAATGAATAATTTGATGAGTGGTTAATCAACTGCTCATAAGACGTTAGTTTTTGGATTAACGAGAAGAAGGACATTATTACCTTCAACTCGCTGTCTGTAATTTGGAGAAAATAATGAAAAACAGAATGAAGAAACAATCAGGCTTTACCCTATTAGAAGTGATGGTTGTTGTGGTTATCCTTGGCGTATTGGCGAGCTTTGTTGTACCTAACCTATTGGGTAACAAAGAGAAGGCTGACCAACAAAAAGCCATCACTGATATTGTGGCGCTAGAGAACGCGCTAGATATGTACAAACTGGATAACAGCGTTTACCCAACAACGGATCAAGGTCTTGATGCATTGGTTTCTAAGCCAAGCAGCCCAGAGCCTCGTAACTACCGCGACGGTGGCTACATCAAGCGTCTGCCAAACGACCCATGGGGTAACGAGTACCAATACCTAAGCCCTGGTGATAACGGCACTATTGATATTTTCACTCTTGGTGCTGATGGCCAAGAAGGTGGTGAAGGTATTGCGGCGGATATCGGCAACTGGAACATGCAGGATTTCCAATAAGCTTCAGCTTATTGTTTGATTCGTTATTGATGCTTGATACGTTATTGATGCTTGATACGTTATTGATGGTAGGACGTAAACAGATGGAGTCTAAAGGTGAAAACTAAGCAAACACAGCCAGGTTTCACCTTGATTGAGATTCTCTTGGTGTTGGTACTACTGTCAGTAACGGCGGTTGCGGTGATCGCGACCATTCCTACCAATAGCAAAGATGTTGCTAAAAAATACGCTCAAAGCTTTTATCAGCGAGTTCAATTACTCAATGAAGAGGCTATTTTGAGCGGCTTAGATTTTGGCGTTCGAGTTGATGAAAAGAAATCGACCTATGTACTGATGGCGCTTAAGTCTGAAGGCTGGCAAGAAGTCGATTTTGAAAAAATCCCCTCTTTAACTGAACTACCGGAAGAACTCGTATTGTCACTGACCTTAGGTGGTGGCGCATGGGAAGACGATGATCGGTTGTTCAATCCAGGAAGCTTGTTTGATGAAGATATGTTTGCTGATCTTGAAGAGGAAAAGAAGCCGAAACCACCACAGATCTACATCTTGTCGAGTGCTGAAATGACGCCATTTGTATTGTCGTTTTATCCAAATACCGGAGACACCATACAAGATGGTTGGCGTATTCGAGTATTGGACAATGGTGTGATTCGACTGCTAGAACCGGGAGAAGAAGATGAAGAGGAATAACCGTTCTCCTTATCGTTTTCGTGGTATGCCCCTTGGTTCTCGAGGAATGACGCTGCTTGAGGTATTGGTTGCGCTCGCTATCTTTGCGACTGCGGCGATCAGTGTGATTCGTGCTGTTACTCAGCACATCAATACCCTCAGTTATCTCGAAGAAAAAACCTTCGCGGCTATGGTCGTTGATAATCAAATGGCTTTGGTGATGCTGCATCCTGAGAAGCTAAAAAAAGCGCAGGGCACACAAGAGTTGGCCGAGAGAGAGTGGTTTTGGAAGGTCACGCCAATCGATACTAGCGATGATTTATTAAAGGCGTTTGATGTGAGTGTGGCAACCAGTAAACAAGCTTCTCCAGTGGTCACGGTGCGCAGCTATGTGGTCAAGTAAAAGCGTGTCGTTAGCTCAGAGCAAGTCGCTAAGTAAGAGCATGTCCGCCAATAAGCGTGTGCCTCGTAAACAAGGACTATCTTCGAAAGGGAGAGGCTTTACCTTAATTGAGGTTTTGGTCTCGATCGCTATCTTTGCCACGTTAAGCATGGCGGCTTATCAGGTAGTAAATCAGGTTCAGCGCAGCAACGAGCTTTCAATCGAGCGCAGTGCTCGTTTAAATCAACTGCAACGTAGCTTAGTCATTTTAGATAATGATTTTCGCCAGATGGCGGTGCGACAATTTCGTACCAACGGTGAAGAAGCATCATCTAAGCTGATCTTAATTAAAGAGTATTTACTGGATTCCGACAGCGTTGGCATCATGTTTACTCGCCTTGGCTGGCATAACCCACAGCAGCAGTTTCCTCGCGGAGAAGTCACCAAAGTGGGTTACCGCATTAAAGAAGAAACGCTTGAGCGTGTGTGGTGGCGCTACCCCGATACTCCTGCAGGACAAGAAGGTGTGATTACGCCTTTGCTTGATGATGTTGAAAGCTTGGAATTCGAGTTTTATGACGGAAGCCGCTGGGGGAAAGAGTGGCAAGCCGACAAATCGCTACCGAAAGCGGTAAGGTTAAAGCTAACCTTGAAAGATTATGGTGAGATAGAGCGTATTTATCTCACCCCTGGTGGCACGCTAGATCAGGCCGATGATTCTTCAAACAGTGACTCTTCAAGTAGTAATGAGGGGAATAATGACTCATCGAACTAATAAGTTTGCACTGACAAGGTCTGCCATGGGGCGCAAGCAGCGAGGTGTTGCGCTGATCATTATCCTGATGCTACTGGCGATAATGGCAACCATCGCAGGCAGTATGTCGGAACGCCTGTTTACTCAATTTAAGCGCGTGGGCAATCAACTGAATTACCAACAGGCTTACTGGTACAGCATTGGTGTCGAAGCGCTGGTGCAAGACGGCATTAGGCAAAGCTACAAAGACAGTGATACCGTCAACTTGAGTCAACCATGGGCGTTAGAAGAACAGGTATACCCGTTGGATTATGGTCAAGTTAAAGGCCGTATTGTTGATGCTCAGGCATGTTTTAATCTCAATGCGTTGGCTGGTGTGGCGACGACTTCAAGTAACCAAACACCTTATTTAATTACGGTTTGGCAAACCTTGTTGGAAAACCAAGATGTTGAGCCTTATCAGGCCGAGGTTATTGCACATTCAAGCTGGGAATTTGTTGATAGTGATACCCGAACCACCTCTTCAGCTGGTGTAGAAGACAGTACTTATGAGGCGATGAAGCCATCTTATTTGGCAGCGAATGGCTTAATGGCCGATGAGTCCGAGCTACGCTCGGTTTATCAAGTCACTGGTGAGGTGATGAATAAGGTTCGCCCCTTTGTTTGTGCTCTGCCGAGCGATGATTTCCGTTTGAATGTGAATACTCTTACGGAAAAGCAGGCGCCGTTATTGGAAGCGATGTTTGCCCCCGGCTTAAGTGAATCGGATGCCAAACAGCTGATAGACAAACGCCCATTCGATGGTTGGGATACGGTGGATGCGTTTATGGCTGAGCCTGCTATTGTGGGTGTGAGTGCCGAAGTCAGCAAAAAAGCGAAAGCATATTTAACTGTAGATAGCGCCTATTTTGAGCTAGATGCAGAGGTATTAGTTGAGCAGTCACGTGTACGTATACGGACGCTTTTCTATAGTAGTAATCGAGAAACAGTGACGGTAGTACGCCGTCGTTTTGGAGGAATCAGTGAGCGAGTTTCTGACCGTTCGACTGAGTAGCGAACCACAAAGCCCTGTGCAGTGGTTAGTTTGGTCGACAAGCCAACAAGAAGTGATAGCAAGTGGCGAACTGTCTAGCTGGGAGCAGCTGGATGAGTTAACGCCTTACGCTGAAAAGCGTAGCTGTATCGCTTTATTGCCGGGAAATGAATGCTTAATTAAGCGTGTTGAGATCCCGAAAGGTGCTGCTCGCCAGTTCGATTCTATGCTGCCGTTTTTATTAGAAGACGAAGTCGCACAAGATATCGAAGACTTACACCTGACTATTTTAGAGAAAGACGCAACGCACGCGACAGTGTGTGGTGTGGAACGTGATTGGCTTAAGCAGGCGCTGGATACTTTCCGCGAAGCGAACATTATCTTTCGTAAAGTATTGCCTGATACCTTAGCGTTGCCTTTAGAAGATCAGGGCATCAGTGCGCTGCAGATCGACCAACATTGGTTATTGCGTCAAAGCAACTATCAAGCAGTGTCGATCAATGAGGCGTGGCTAGCGATGTTCTTACAAAGCGATTGGGTTGCCTTAGATGACGAAGAGCAATCACCAACGATTTTTAGCTACACCGCACTGCCAAGTGATGACGTTCAACTGCAAAGTGGCATTGAGTGGCAAGCTAAACCTGCGGAACTGGTGATGTCTTTACTGAGCCAACAAGCCATTACAAGTGGCGTAAACTTACTGACTGGCACCTTTAAAACCAAATCTTCATTCAGTAAGTACTGGCGTGTATGGCAAAAAGTAGCGATCGCAGCTTGTTTGCTGGTGGCGGTGATCGTCACTCAGCAAGTCTTAAAGGTTCAGCAGTACGAAGCACAAGCCGAAGCGTACCGAACGGAGAGTGAACGTATTTTTAGAAGCGTACTTCCGGGCAAGCAACGTATTCCGACGGTCAGCTACCTTAAGCGCCAGATGAACGACGAAGCTAAGAAGTATGGTGGCTCGGGTGATGGTGATTCCTTACTTGGATGGCTAGCGTTACTGCCAGAAACTTTAGGACAAGTGAAAGCCATCGAAGTGAATAGTATTCGCTACGACGGCAACCGCTCAGAGGTGAGATTGGAAGCGAAAAGTACTGACTTCCAATATTTCGAGACTGCGCGAGTGAAACTTGAAGAGAAGTTTACCGTTGAGCAAGGGCCATTGAATCGTAATGGTGATGCCGTATTTGGTAGCTTTACCCTTAAACCCCGTCAATAAACTGCGTAAGGAGATCAGTGATGAGAAATATGATTGAGCCACTCCAAGCGTGGTGGACTTCAATAAGTCAAAGAGAGCAACGATTAGTGATTGGTTGCTCAATTTTATTGGTGGTCGGTGTCGTTTATTGGGGGCTAATCCAGCCACTCAGTCAGCGAGCTGAACTTGCGCAGACCCGTATTCAAAGTGAGAAGCAACTGCTGACTTGGGTAACCAATAAAGCCAACGAAGTGGTGGAGCTGCGAGGCAGTGGTGGGATTGTTGCTAGCCAACCTTTAAACCAATCTGTGCCAGCTTCTATGCGTCGTTTCAAGATTGAATTAATTCGAGTTCAGCCGCGTGGCGAGATGCTGCAAGTCTGGGTGAAACCTGTGCCTTTTAATCAGTTCTTAGATTGGCTGACATACTTGAAAGAGAAGCAGGGTGTCGAAGTTGAGTTTATGGACATTGATCGCTCCGATAACCCAGGGGTTATTGAGGTCAACCGACTACAGTTTAAACGAGGTTAATGTGAAACGCGGTTTATCTTTGAAGTTAGGTTTACTTTTTGGCGGCATCTTTATTGTCTTTTTCTCGGTTAGTCTGTTGCTGCATCTACCGGCCTCTTTTGTACTCAAACATGCACCGGCTGTGCGTGGCTTGAATATTGAAGGTGTTGAAGGAACGGTTTGGCAGGGCAGCGCCAATAATATCGCCTGGCAGCGTGTTAATTACGGTTCAGTACAGTGGGACTTTCAGTTCTCTAAACTCTTCCAAGCCAAAGCTGAATTAGCGGTTCGTTTTGGTCGTAATAGCGACATGAACTTGTCAGGAAAAGGGCGTGTTGGGTACAGCATGAGTGGTGCGTATGCGGAAAACTTAGTCGCATCAATGCCCGCTGCTAACGTGATGAAATATGCTCCAGCCATTCCAGTCCCGGTTTCAATTGGTGGAAAGGTTGAGCTGACGATCAAGCATGCGGTTCATACTCAACCTTGGTGTCAGTCTGGTGAAGGTACTGTGGCTTGGTCTGGTGCTGCAGTCGATTCACCTGTTGGTTCGTTAGACCTTGGTCCTGTGATTGCGGACATAACCTGTGAAGACAGTACAATTGCAGCCAAAGGCGTTCAGAAGAGCACTCAAGTAGACAGTGAATTCTCAGCGAGTCTAACATCTAACCAGCGCTACACATCTGCAGCGTGGTTTAAACCGGGTGTTGAATTCCCGCCAACGATGCAAAATCAGCTTAAATGGTTGGGTAATCCTGATAGCCAAGGTAAGTACCAGTTTACTTATCAAGGTCGTTTTTAGCTAAACGGCTAAGGGTCACTAAATTACGAGATATAAAAAACGGGCACCTCACTGAGGTGCCCGTTTTGTTTGTTCTGAGAATCTAGAGGATATCTGACAGTTAAAGGGAGCAAACTCGCCTAGTCTTTGCCTTGCAAAATTTCTACCCACGGTAAATCTGCATCACCGAGTACAATGAAGTTCGGGTTTTCTAGCGTTTCTCTTTCATTGTACGAAAGCGGTTCTAGTTGAGTACTTAAGATACGTCCGCCAGCTTCTTCAACAATGCACTGCGTTGCGGCGGTATCCCACTCTCCGGTTGGTCCAAGGCGCAGATAACAATCCACAGCGCCTTCTGCGACTAAACAGGCCTTAAGCGCTGCTGAGCCTAGAGGAACCAAATCATAATTCCATGCTGAGCTCATACGGCTAGTGATGCGATTGATGTCCTGGCGACGGCTGATCGCCATGGCGATTGACTGGTTTGGCAGCTCGTGACGATGCGTTTTGATTTTCACGCTGTCATTAAGGTCTGGGATCTTCCAAGCGCCTTTGCCACTGTAAGCGTAATAGCTCACACCTGAAACGGGTGCGTATACCACGCCCATCACTGGCTTGTTATGCTCGATTAGGGCGATAATTGTCGCGAAATCACCACTTCGTGCGATGAACTCCTGGGTGCCGTCCAGTGGGTCAACTAACCAGTAGCGATCCCATTGAGAGCGTTGCTCTAGGCTGATGTCGGCGTCTTCTTCGGATAATACGGGAATATCAGGCGTCAATTCACTGAGTTTTTTTAATATCAGCTTATGTGCTGCAAGATCGGCACTGGTTACTGGAGTGTCATCACTCTTAATGAACTCTTCGTAATCCTTTTTCTCGTAGATCTCTAAGATGAGTTGACCAGCAGAGCGAGCAATCTCAATGACAGAGGGTAGGAGGTGAGACAAATCTTTTGTTATTGGCATAAATGTTCTCTTACTCTTAGAGCGAGCCTGAATGTTCTAGTTATTGTTTAATACACGAAGGCTTAAAAGCAGGGCTGTAATACTCCGAGCCTCACAGAAATCGAGATGTGTTAACAGTTCTTCGGCTTGAGCAAGTGGCCAGCGCACAATATCGAGAGGCTCTGGCTCATCACCTTCTAGCTTTTCTGGGTAGAGGTCTTCTGCAATAAACAGCGTCATTTTGCTAGAGAAGTAAGAGGGTGCAAGGATCACTTCCTTCAGCGGAGTAAGCTTGTTGGCACCGAAGCCTATCTCTTCTTTGAGTTCGCGAACGGCGGCTTCGTTTGGCTGCTCACCTGGATCAATCAGCCCTTTTGGAAAGCCAAGTTCGTAGCGTTCAGTTCCCGCTGCATATTCACGTACTAATAGAATATCGCCTTGCTCAGTAATAGGAACCATCATCACTGCGTTGCGCCCGCTGGGCTTCATGCGTTCGTAAGTGCGCTCTTCGCCGTTTGAAAAGCGTAAGTCGAGAGACTCGATAGAGAATAGTCTTGATTGAGCGACAGTTTGTTTAGCCAAAATCTCTGGCTTGGTCCTTTTCGTCATTGCGCTCGCTCCTTAGCTCATTGGAATTCTTTCTTATAAAGTCATTCTAATATAGGGGAAATGACCTTGAGTTCCTAGATCCGAGTTTTCATATCCGAAAATTATTGAAGCAGGAATCGATTACGATCACTTGAATACCTTACTCAAGATGGTAACGAGGTGAAAATATGGTTGTATAGCAAAAGAGTATAGAGAGAACGCGATAGTCCTAACTTGCTTATCCACATAACAAAAAAGGTTGATGCTTGCGCATCAACCTTTCAAATAACAACTAACACTAAATCAGTGATTAGTAGTAAGAGTGCTCACCACGATCGTGCTCAGTTGCATCACGAACAGCAGTCAGTTCACCTTCAAACTGTTGAAGAAGTTCTTTCTCGATGCCTTCTTTTAGCGTTACATCAACCATAGAACAACCGTTACAGCCGCCACCGAATGCTACAATAGCTGCGCCGTCTTCAGTGATTTCTACCAAGCTAACGTGACCGCCGTGACCAGCAAGTTGTGGGTTAACTTGTGTTTGAATTGCGTATTCAACACGTTCTAGAAGTGGTGCATCGTCTGCGACTTTACGCATCTTAGCGTTTGGTGCTTTAAGCGTTAGCTGAGAGCCCATTTTGTCAGTAACGAAGTCAATTTCAGCTTCATCTAGGAACGGTAGGCTTAGCTCATCTACGTATGCAGAGAAAGCTTCGAATTTAAGCTCTGTGTCAGACGCTTCGATAGCATCTGTTGGGCAGTAAGAAACACCACACTCAGCGTTTTGTGTGCCTGGGTTTACCACGAACACACGAATGTTTGTACCTTCAGGCTGCTGTGACAGCAGATTGGCAAAGTGAGTTTGAGCTGTTTCTGTAATAGTAATATTTGACACGACGAATACCTGAGTAGATTTGTAGGTTATTAGCGCCATTCTACTCCTGTCAGATTTGTAATTCAGCCCTTTTTTGTTGGATTGCTGTACAAGTAGTGATTCACAGCTTTTATCCAGAGGGCTCAGGAGTGCGGCAGATGCAGTAAATATCAATCCTTTTAACGTCCACTTCAAGTAGTAATTGGCATAATTGATACACAGTACTGCCGGTGGTTACAACATCATCAATTATCGCGACGTGAGAGGGGATAGTTCCTTGAACGTCTTGTTTTCGCAGCGCAAAAGCGCTCTTTAGATTGTGTAATCGTACGGATTTAGTCAGCCCCTGCTGGGAAGCCGTTGAGCGAATTCGACGAAAGAGCACATCACTTTCAACGCCAAGCTCTTGAGCCGTGTAGTCGGCTAGCAGCTTACTTTGATTAAAGCCGCGATGAGTATATCGACGCCAATGCAGCGGCACGCTGGTGATCAGCGGAGCAGGATATTCGATACGTGATGCCAATAGCTTAGATAGATCACGTGCAAACCAAAACTTATCAGCGTACTTCATTTGCTGAATGTAACCTGCTGTAGGGAAGGTGTAATCGCCGACACAGTAGAGGCGATGCCAAGGTGGAGGTTGAGATAAGCACTGTCCGCACTGCTCTACTGTGAGCAGTGTTTTTAAACCACATCGTTGGCAGCGTGGTACTGGCTGAAAGAGTTTGAGACAAGAATTGCACCATCGAGGATGTGTATCACTGGGCAGTTTATCAAGTTTGCACAGGTGGCATTGAGGTGTGACCAGACGTGGTGTGTGTTTTTGTAGCCAATCGGATAACATAGCTCGTGATGCTTTTGGGTTATGGTGTTCCTTTTGCTCACCATACTGAAAAGCGCGGATTATCGCTGATGGAAAAAGTAGGGAATATTGAGAATGAGTGACGCGTTATATTGGCATGTTTCTGGGCAAGGGCCTGATTTAGTACTGGTTCACGGCTGGGGAATGAACGGTGCGGTATGGCAACAAACCGTTAATGCATTACAAGCTGATTTTCGAGTGCATGTTGTCGATTTACCAGGGTATGGACACAGCGCGCACTGCCACGCTCAAGATCTTGAAGAGATTGCTCAGCAGCTTTTGGCCGAAGCACCAAAGCAAGCGATTTGGGTGGGTTGGTCACTTGGAGGCTTGGTCGCAACGCACATGGCTCTCCATCACTCAGATTACGTGAGCAAGCTGGTGACTGTCGCCAGTTCTCCCAAATTCGCCGCTGCAAAAGAGCCCGTGTTATGGCGAGGCATTCAGCCCAACGTATTAAGCGCATTCACCGAGCAACTGGTTGAAGATTTCCAAACCACCATCGAACGCTTTATGGCATTGCAAGCCATGGGCAGCCCTTCAGCAAGGCAAGATGTAAAACAACTCAAGCAAGCGGTGCTGTCTCGCCCGTTGCCGAACCCTGACTCATTATTGGCAGGATTAAAGATGCTGTCGGATGTCGATCTGCGTGAACAACTGCCTGAGATTTCAGTACCAATGCTACGCTTGTATGGTCGATTAGATGGATTGGTGCCAATCAAGGTTGCGAAAGACTTAGGCACAGCCTTGCCTCATACCGAGCAATACATATTTACCCAGTCTTCGCATGCACCGTTTATGACCGAAGCGGATGCCTTTTGCAGTGAGCTTGTCAGCTTCGCACAAAAATAATTGCTAAATATATATCCGGCTTGGTCGATATATAAGCTAATACCAATCACAGTAAGTAAGTGTTCAAAAATAGCGTAGGTAAAAGGCTTGAGAACAAGGCAGCTTTTTTTTGACAAGTAGTTTCGATAAGTAGTTATTCTACAATCAAAAAATCTAACGCCGTTATCGAGCATTTTAACAAGCTAGGATGATCAGTTATTTACTACGATTGGTATAACACCAACGTGTTGCATGATACTCAGACCTAACTCTCTCCAGAGCTGATTGCGCTAAGTTGGGCTATGCCTGTTGTGCGTTCTCGGTACAACAGTGTTATGGCAATATTGATGGGCGATTCTTGAGGAGAGTTCGCGATGATTGTGTCACCTGCAACTGCAGTGAGTGTGCCACTAATCGCCCCGTCCGTTAATGTGCAAACAGAGCAAGTTGCGCGTGATAATAGAGTCCGAGAACCTATTGCTCCCGCAGTAGCATTGGCGAGAACCAATGCAGAGCGTAAGGTAAAATCAGACGATAAACGAAGGCAGCAGTCGGCTTGGGATCCTTCAGACCATCCAGGTTATGAAATGGAGAACGAGTCAGAGGCCAATTCGGTTAGCCAAGAAGAGCCACAAGACCCTTTTGATCGGCTGTTCAGCTTATTGGCACTGAAAACATACAGTGCTGATCAAGGCAAAGGTTATACCATGCGTTTCCGCCTGCCAAAGCATGTTTTAGATGCGGCGATTCAGGAAGGACAGATGGAGAAACGACGTAAGGTCATAAAGTATCATTATGGTCATGCTGTTGCGCCTCATGCTCCATCAGAGATGTTGGTGGTCTTATAAATCAAAAGTTTACGAGTCAACCAAGCTTCGATGTCTTTTTTGAACACATAATAAAAAAACCTGCATACCCTAAGGGATGCAGGTTTTCTGTTTTAAGCACATCAGCTTTTTAGATGAGCTAATGGATTACTTTTTCGCTTTAGCAAAAGCGGCAGCGAATGCTCCACCCATTGCAGCGTTTTGTTGCGGCTCTTCACGACGGCGTTGGCCAACTTGCGAGTTTTGATTCGAGCGGTTTTGTGTACGAGGTGCACTTGAACGTTGAGCACGGTTGTCTTGTCCAGGCTCGTCCTTCATACGCATGCTCAGTGCAATACGTTTACGCTGAACATCCACTTCCATCACCTTCACTTTCACGATGTCGCCCGCTTTAACCACTTCACGTGGGTCAGAGACAAAGCGATCGGTGAGTGCTGAAATATGAACTAAGCCATCTTGGTGAACACCAATATCAACGAAGGCACCAAAGTTAGCCACGTTCGATACCACACCTTCTAGAATCATGCCTGGTTCTAGGTCTGAAACGCTGTTTACGCCATCGGCGAAGGTTGCAGTCTTGAACTCAGGGCGAGGGTCGCGTCCCGGCTTATCCAGCTCCTTGATGATGTCGGTGACCGTTGGAACACCAAAGTTTTCATTGGTGTAATCAACCGCGTGCAAACCACGTAAGAAGTCGGTGTTACCCACCAGAGATTTGATGTCTTTGTGGTTTTTCTCAGCGATGCTTTTCACTACTGGGTAAGCTTCTGGGTGAACCGATGATGCATCCAGTGGGTTTTTGCCATCCATAATACGTAGGAAACCAGCACACTGTTCAAAGGCTTTTGGCCCTAAGCGAGCGACTTTCTTTAGCGTAGTACGTGCTTCGAAGCGACCATTCTCATCACGGAAATCCACGATGTTCTGAGCGATGGTGCTAGAAAGGCCGGCTACGCGAGTAAGTAGCGCGGCAGACGCTGTATTCACATCAACGCCTACGGCGTTTACACAGTCTTCGACAATCGCATCTAGGCGCTTAGCGAGCATAGTTTGGCTCACATCGTGTTGGTATTGGCCCACACCGATCGATTTAGGGTCAATCTTCACTAGCTCTGCCAGTGGATCTTGCAGACGACGAGCAATAGACACCGCACCACGAATTGATACATCCATGTTCGGGAATTCTTTTGCAGCTAACTCAGACGCGGAATAAACCGATGCGCCCGCTTCGCTAACAATGATCTTTTGCGCTTTTAGGTTGCCGCGTTTAATTACGTCAGCCACAAAGCTGTCGGTTTCGCGTGAAGCCGTACCGTTACCAATCGCAATCAAATCAACATTGAATTGACGAACCATCTGCTCAACCACGTGTGCCGATTTGTCGTATTGCTTTTGAGGTGGGTGAGGGTAAATAGTTTCTGTTGCCAAAACCTTACCGGTTGAATCCACGACAGCGATTTTCGAACCGGTGCGTAAACCTGGGTCCAAGCCTAAGGTTGCTCGAGGACCAGCTGGCGCTGCCATGAGTAGGTCTTTTAGGTTGGTTGCGAATACTTCAATCGCTTCGATCTCTGCACGCTCTTTCATTGCGCCCATCAATTCAGTTTCCATGTGCATAGAAACCTTGATGCGCCATGCCCAGCTAATCACTTGCTTACGCCAAGCATCCGCAGGAGCACTGCTCAGAGTAATGCCGTAGTGATCAGAGATAATGTTCTCACAGTATGAACCACGTACACCTTCTTCTTGCTCTGGGTCTGCGTTCATTGCCAGTGTTAGGAAGCCTTCATTGCGGCCACGTAACATGGCAAGTGCACGGTGAGACGGTACTTTGCTCAGAGCTTCGTTATGCTCGAAGTAGTCTTTGAACTTCTCACCTTCGTTCTCTTTGCCAGCCACAACACGAGCACCAAGCTCTGCATTACGATTTAGGTGTTGGCGAATCTTTTCAAGCAGGTTTGCGTCTTCCGCAATGCGCTCCATGATGATCGCGCGTGCGCCATCGAGTGCAGCTTTGGTATCGGCAATGCCTTTATCGCTGCTGATGAAGTTAGCGGCTTCCGTTTCCGGATCGTGCTGTGGTGCATTCCATAACGTATCGGCAAGTGGCTCTAAACCTGCCTCAATCGCGATCTGACCTTTGGTACGGCGCTTTGGTTTGTATGGTAGGTATAAATCTTCTAGGCGAGTCTTGCTGTCTGCTTGAGTGATATCACGCTCGAGTTCTGGCGTGAGTTTTCCTTGGTCTTGAATCGACTTAAGAATCGTTTGGCGACGATCGTCTAGCTCGCGAAGGTATGAAAGGCGGCTATCAAGGTTACGTAGTTGGGTATCGTCTAAGCCACCCGTAACTTCTTTACGGTAGCGGGCAATAAAGGGAACGGTGTTACCGTCGTCAATTAGGTTTACTGCGGCAGTGACTTGCTCTGAACGAACATTCAGTTCTTCAGCAATCAGTCGACAGATAGCTTGGCTCATCCGATGAATCTCTTATTTAATATCGTGACAAATACATGGGGGTGAGCGTACGCTTTTTCTAGCTATGACTGTGTAATTATCCTGTCAGAAGTCGAATTTCCGTTTGTGATACCCGCTTTGTGCGAGATCTCTTACAAGTGATGTGAGACTAAGTCGCTTTAGACCGATGAAATCGTCTTGATGTTACACTAAGTTGCTGATTTTATTTGATTGTGTGTTTGTGGGCGTATTTCTCACCTGAAATGTTTTTTAAGACTATCTAGGAAACACGGCCATTTGCCGTAATATTTAACTTGTCGACAGGGAGTTGGCAGGAACAGGAAAAAGCCTAATGGACTAGGTATCTTCAGGATGAAGATTTGATTACTTAGGATGAGTGGTCAGCAAGGAAGTGATAATCTCTGGATGAGATTCGCCAGTCAGGATGACAGGCTAGAATGGACACCGCTAGGATGGCGATGAACAAAAAGGAAATTGGTTAAAGGATTTAGCCACTATCAAGGAAAGATGCAGGGAGCACCTTATCTCGAAGAGATAAACAGTAGCCGGATTGCTGCGATAGAGACTTAACCCCGCTAGGCGAAAGCCTTGCGGGGTTTTCTTTTATCTGGAGTTTGGGTTTGCTGAACACTCAGTTTATCGCTAAGTGTTTATTAAGTTTGGTTATTCGTTGTCTGCGTAGCGAATCGAGTTAATGAACCACTCTTTGTCGCCTTCCGGTGTTTTTACCGTAAACTCGTCATCTACTTCTTTCTTGAGCAGAGCTCTAGCCATTGGTGAGTCGATAGATATATAGCCTTTAGCATCGCCGTAGATCTCTTCTGGGCCGACAATTCGAAACTTCTTAATTTCCCCATCATCATTCTCAATTTCGACCCAAGCACCGAAAAAGACCTTACCTTCTTGTTGAGGTGAGTAATCCACGATCGTGACATCAGGTAGGAACTTTCTTAAGAAACGCACTCGGCGATCAATCTGACGAAGCAAACGCTTATTGAAGGTGTAATCTGCGTTTTCTGAACGATCTCCTAGGCTTGCAGCCCAAGTGACTATTTTGGTGATCTCTGGACGCTTCTCGTGCCATAAGTGGTCATGTTCTGCTTTGAGTTTGTTATAACCTTCTCGGGTGATAAGTTTGGTTTTCATAAATCTGACTTAATGAAATGATGATCTAAGATAGAATATATAGAAAGGCAACATACGTTAACAATTATTTAGGCGACTTTTTCTCCAATAATGTTACATTTTTAATGTCTTATACCAATATACAATTTACCAAGAATGCTTAACCTTAGGTTTAAGCTTTAATAGGTGGAACCATTACATGCAAGAAAACTACAAAATTTTAGTGGTCGATGACGATGCTCGTTTACGTGCACTGTTAGAACGCTATCTGTCAGAGCAGGGCTTTCAAGTGCGTAGCGTGGCAAACAGTGAGCAGATGGACCGCCTGTTAACCCGTGAAAATTTTCACTTGATGGTATTGGATTTAATGTTGCCGGGCGAAGATGGTCTATCGATCTGTCGTCGTTTACGAAACGCAAACAACTCGCTACCAATCCTGATGCTTACAGCAAAGGGTGATGAAGTGGATCGCATTGTGGGCTTGGAAGTGGGTGCTGATGATTACCTGCCAAAACCATTTAACCCACGTGAACTGCTTGCTCGTATTAAAGCGGTACTGCGTCGCCAAGTCATTGAAGCGCCGGGCGCACCAAGTACAGAAGAGTCTGTGGTTGAATTTGGTGAATTCCGTTTGAACCTAGGTACTCGCGAAATGTTCCGCGGTGAAGAGCCAATGCCGCTTACTTCGGGAGAATTTGCGGTTCTTAAGTCCTTGGTAACGAATGCTCGTGAGCCAATGTCTCGCGATAAGCTGATGAACATGGCTCGTGGCCGTGAGTATTCAGCAATGGAACGTTCTATCGATGTTCAGATTTCACGTCTGCGTCGTCTAGTTGAAGAAGATCCAAGCAAACCTCGCTACATCCAAACGGTGTGGGGCTTGGGTTATGTATTCGTTCCAGATGGCAAAGCTGTGTAATTCAGCTTAATAAGCTCTACAGTAGCTTTATCGATTCTGTGAATCTTACGGGTCATCTCATTAATATGCGATGGCCCGTTTTCTATTCAGCACAATGGTTTAGAGTTATAGTCATATAACACTTTCTTTATTCGGGTACCCCATGCGTATACGTAGCTCCTTTACTCAGTCGATAGTGCTTTTCTTAACGCTATTGGTCGCTAGCCAAATTTTTTCTTATTACGCGGTGTTTAACTATGCGTTGATGCCAAGTTTGCAGCAGTTTAATAAGATTTTGGCTCACGAGCTAAACCTGGTATTGGACCAAGGCAGTGATATCGAGATCGATGCGCCATTGCGTCAGCGTGTGCTTGAACAGCTCGGGGTAACCGTTCACGCCAAGGGCAGCGAAGCGGCGGGTGAGTATTACCATGCGGTCGCAATCGACCTGATGAGTGAGGAGATGACCAAGGAGCTGGGTTCTGAAACTGAAGTGCGGCTGATCTTGGGTAAAGAGAGCTATGTGCTTTGGATGGACATTGCGCAGTTACCCAACTCTTTAATTCGTATTCCGTTATCAGAGCTGCAAGAAGAGGATTTTGCACCACTGTTTCGTAACAGTCTGATCATGGCGCTGTTGATTGTCGCAGGTGGTTGGCTGTTTATCCGATTGCAAAACCGTCCGTTGATAGCGCTAGAGAAAGCGGCGCAAGGTGTCGGGCGAGGTGATATTCCACCGCCATTGCCAGTTCAAGGCGCACAAGAGATTCGCTCGGTAACTCGAGCCTTTAACCAGATGTCGAAAGGCATCCAAGAGCTAGAAGAAGACCGCGCCTTGTTGATGGCGGGTATCAGCCATGATTTACGTACTCCGTTAACGCGTATTCGCTTAGCGACTGAGATGATGTCACCAGAGGATGCCTACTTAGCTGAGGGGATTATCAGTGATACCGAAGAGTGTAATGAAATCATCAGCCAGTTCATGGATTACCTAAAGCCTGTCGACCGAGATTCATTCCAAGCGGTGTTTGTCGATGATATTGCTCGTGAGGTATCGAGCTCTGAGGGTGGCTACGAGGTTCAGATTGAAACCGATATTCCAGAATCGATGAAGCCAGCGCTAGGTAATCCGATCGCGATGAAGCGTGCTGTGAGCAACTTGGTGGTGAATGCGCTGCGTTACGGTAATGGTTGGGTCAAGGTATCAACTGGTATGACGGCGGATAACAAGCTTGCTTGGGTGACGGTAGAAGATAACGGGCCGGGTATTCCACAAGACCAGATCGGAAAGCTGTTTGAACCTTTCACGCGTGGTGACACGGCTCGTGGTAGCGAAGGAACGGGCTTGGGCTTAGCAATTGTGAAACGTATCGTTAGCCAGCATCAAGGTGCTGTTGTGGTCAATAACCGCAGTGAAGGTGGCTTAAAAGCGCAGATCAGTTTCCCGGTTAAGCCCTAGTTATCATCGGTCCGTTTGATGACGATAAGTTCGGTTCGGGGAACGGTTAAGAGATCCCCGACTCGGTCATTCTTCCCTCTCCGAGGATGACGAATTGCTAACCATGGACTTTGATGATGAAAGTTTACTTTGATCGTCATTCCCTATCGTGAGGAACGAGCGAATAGGGAATCTCGCTCTTGCTTGATGAAAGTAACGCACACTAAAAAGGCTTCCTTGAGGAAGCCTTTTTTACGTTTGAACACGGTCTCAGTGTTAACTACGCCTTAGTGTTAACTACGCCTTAGAGTAAACATCGCGTTCACCCAACCAACGGTTGATGATCGCCTTAGCATTGTCTGGGTAGCTATCGTGAATATGACGCGCAATACGCTGCACTTCAGGTATCAAACGTTGGTCACGAATTAGATCGGCGATCTTGAAATCAGCCAAGCCAGTTTGTTTGGTACCGAGCAATTCACCGGGGCCACGGATTTCTAAGTCGCGCTGTGCAATCACAAAGCCATCGTTACTTTCACGTAGCACACCTAGGCGTTTCTGAGCGGTTTTAGACAGCGGAGAGTGATACAACAATACACAATGACTTGCGACCGAACCTCGGCCGACACGGCCACGCAGTTGGTGCAGTTGCGCTAGGCCAAGACGTTCTGGGTTCTCGATGATCATTAAGCTCGAATTCGGAACATCCACGCCCACTTCAATCACGGTTGTCGCAACCAATAGATGCAGCTTGTTCTCTTTGAACTCTCTCATCACCGCCTGTTTCTCGGCGGGTTTCATTCGGCCGTGCACCAAGCCAATTTTTACATCTGGTAGTTTGCGTTGCAGCTCTTCTGCAGTGTCGGCCGCGGCTTGCGCTTCTAATACTTCGGATTCATCAATTAGCGTACATACCCAGTAGGCTTGTTTGCCTTCATTGAGACACGCATTTTTCACACGTTCAACAATGTCATCGCGCTTGGTATCAGGAATTGCCACGGTTTGAATTGGGGTTCGTCCCGGTGGCAGTTCATCAATAATCGAAGTTTCGAGGTCGGCATAGGCCGTCATTGCTAACGTTCGTGGGATTGGGGTAGCGGTCATGACCAACTGATGGGGGTAGTAGCCTTGCTTTGCGCCTTTCTCACGTAGCTCTAATCGCTGGTGGACACCAAATCGGTGTTGCTCATCAATGATCACTAAACCAAGGTTTTTGAACTCGACATGCTCTTGGAACAGGGCATGAGTACCGACCACCATTTGCGCTTCGCCACTGGCAATACGTGTTAGTTCAGTTTCACGAGCTTTGCCTTTGAGCTTACCTGCTAGCCATCCAACTTGAATACCCATTGCCTCAAACCAGTTGGCAAAGTTAATCGCGTGTTGTTCTGCGAGTAGTTCAGTGGGTGCCATAAGTGCTACTTGTTGACCGTGTTCCAATGCGCGAACCGCCGCCAGTGCAGCGACTAAGGTTTTACCAGAGCCCACATCACCTTGCACTAAACGCATCATAGGATGCGGCTTTTCCAAGTCAGCTTCGATCTCTTTGGTCACTCGTGCTTGGGCATTGGTTGGTGAAAACGGCAGCTGAGCCAGTAGCTTATCTTTAAGGGTGTTTACTGGAGGAAAAGGCATTGCCTTGTCTTGCTGCCCTTTGCTACGAACAGACAACATAGACAGGTTTTGAGCCAGTAACTCTTCCATAATTAGGCGCAGTTGCGCAGGGTGCTTGCCTTCATCAAACAGCTCTAGGTCAATGCCCGGGGGCGGCCTGTGAATGGTATGCAGTGCTTGTGCGAGGGTAATTTGGTGGTCGTATAAACCTGATGGGAGAAGCTCGTTAACTGCGGCCTTGTCGATTAGCTCTAAGGCTTGATCGGTAAGATTACGCAGCGTGACTTGTCTTAGCCCTTCGGTGGTTGGGTACACCGGAGTTAGGTTCGCTTCCACATCTGGTTGTTGCCTTGGTGCAAAGAACTTGTAGTCAGGATGGACGATCTCAAGTCCCATATTACCGCGCTTGATTTCACCGTAGGCATGGACTTGTTTGCCTTCGGCAAAGTTGTTCTTCATACCGGCAGTAAAGTTGAAAAAGCGCAGAGTAATGGTGCCGTTACCATCACAGATCTTTACCGCCAACATCTTACGTTTACCGAAAATGGTATCGACATGCATGACCTTGCCTTGTACTGCAGCCCAAAGGCCAGCGTGCAGTTTTACGATTGGGTAGATGCGTGTTCGATCTTCGTATCGTAAAGGTAGGTGAAACAGTAGGTCTTGTACGTTGTTAAGCCCAACCTTTTCCAGTTTCTCTGCGACTTTAGCGCCGACTCCAGATAAAGAGTTGAGAGGGATAGCAGATAAAAGCTGTGACATAACAAGGCTCATAAACGTAAGAGAGATGATCTATTCAAGCATTTTACTGGATTTTTGTACAGGCAGGAATGGGAGGGAGCGCGGTAAATACTAGGATTACGGTTATAAAAATCCCCTTAAGCGATAAAGCATTAAGGGGATTTAAATTCTTGGCAAAACTATTATCAAGTTTAAACGTTAGTTCTTACGACGTCTTACTTTCAGCGCGTGTGGCATCACACGTAGCTTTTTCATAATACTTGCAAGGTGAACACGATCTTTGGTGGTCAGCAAGATAGTCACTGTGTACAGGCGTCCATCACGTTCTTCGGTTGAAATACCGTGAATGTTAGAGCCTGTTTTTGAGATAACGTTAGTTAACTCAGCCAGTGCACCTTGGTGGTTCTGCAGATCAACCTGAAGTTCAGCAGTGAACTCTTGGTCGTAATCGTCAGACCATTCAACCGCCATGTATTTGTCTGGTTCTTTCTGGTAACCACGAACGTTTGGACACGTTTCACGGTGAACCACAAGGCCACGACCTGGCGATACATGGGCAATGATGTGATCATCTGGAATTGGGTGACAACAGTTAGCGAACGTCAGTAGTAGACCTTCAGCACCACGGATAGCCAATTTCTTCCTTGGTGTGTCGCTGTTGTTTTCCACTTCAGTCAGTTCGTCAGCATCACCAAGCAGACGACGAGCAATTACGATACTCATCAGCTCACCAAGACCAATTGACGCTAGCAAGTCTTCAATACTGTCGAGACGAAGATCAGACAATACATGTTCAACGTTCTCTTGGCCGATATCACCAATCGAGTGTTCGCCAAGTGCGTGGTTCAGTAGACGGCGACCTAAGGTAATCGACTCTTCGCGGCGCATCGTTTTCAGAACCTGACGGATCTTAGTACGTGCACGCGATGTCACCACGTAGTTGAGCCATGCTGCATTCGGACGTGCGCCCGGAGCACTGATGATCTCAATAGTTTGACCGTTCTTCAGCGATTTGCTGAGTGGGTAAGGGTTCATGTCGACACGAGCACCTACACACATGTTGCCGACATCGGTATGCACCGCGTAAGCAAAATCGACCGCTGTTGCGCCTGCCGGAAGCTCGACAATGCGACCCTTCGGCGTGAACACGAAGATCTCATCTGGGAACAGATCAGACTTAACGTTTTCAATGAATTCGAATGAGTTACCCGCGCTTTGTTGCAGCTCAAGTAAGCTCTGCATCCAACGTTGTGCTTTAACCTGTGCGGTTGTGCCATTACTGCTGCGTGAGCCGTTGCCTTTGTAAGACCAGTGCGCTGCGACACCTTTGTCTGCCATTTGATCCATATCTTCAGTACGGATCTGAACCTCAACTGGCACCCCGTGAGGGCCGATCATTGACGTGTGCAGAGATTGGTAGCCGTTGGCTTTTGGTACCGCAATGTAATCTTTCATGCGGCCAGGGCGAGGCTTGTACAGGCTGTGAGCCTGACCAAGTACGCGATAACAAGTATCTGGGGTATCAACCACGACGCGGAAAGCGTAGATGTCCATAATGGTGTGGAAGCGCTGCTCTTTAGTTTTCATCTTGTTGTAGATGGAGAACAGGTTTTTTTCACGACCAAGTACGCGAGCAGGCAAACCGACCTCTTCAAGGCGGCCTTCAATTTCGCTATGGATACGTTGGATCATTTCCTTACGGTTACCACGCGCAGCTTTCACTACGTTTTTAAGTACGCGATAACGGTTAGGATAGAGGGCTTCAAAGCCCAGCTCTTCTAGTTCGGTCTTGATGTTATGAATACCAAGACGGTGAGCTAGTGGAGAATAAATCTCTAGGGTTTCACGAGCAATACGACGCTTTTTGTCAGGACGAAGTGCCCCAAGCGTGCGCATGTTGTGAGTACGGTCAGCTAATTTGATCAAGATAACGCGGATGTCTTGCACCATGGCGAGAACCATCTTGCGGAAGTTCTCTGCTTGCGCTTCTTTGCGATCACGAAATTTAAGCTTATCCAGCTTAGATACACCATCAACCAATTCAGCAACGGTATTGCCAAATTTTTCCTCTAGATCTTCTTTAGTGACATCACAGTCTTCGATGACATCATGAAGCAGAGCAGCTTGCAGGGTTTCGATATCCAGACGCATTTCTGCCAGGATTCTTGAAACAGCTACAGGGTGGATAATGTATGGTTCACCGCTTGAGCGGGTTTGCCCTTCATGGGCGTCTCTCGCTACCACATAAGATTGACGCAGAGCCTCAATTTGAGGCTCTGTTAGGTATTCTTGGGCAACGTCTTTGAGGCTATCGAATAGATACAAATTAAAGGCCCGGAAGGTTAATTAGTTCGAATGACGCTTTTTGCGAATATGAGCTAACGAGTGTGAGCGATGCTGCTTACTGCTGCAAGTTCAGCCGCTTCTTGCTCTTGTTGCTCTTGACGTTCACGAGCATCTAGTACGTCTTTAGTGATAAGACCTTCTTCGATTTCGCGAAGAGCGATAACCGTTGGCTTATCGTTTTCTTCAGGCACTAGTGAATCTTTACCGCCAGTTTGCATTTGACGTGCGCGGCGAGCCGCAATAAGAACTAGGTCGAAACGGTTGCCAACTTTTTCAACAGCGTCTTGAACAGTTACGCGTGCCATGAGGACTCCAAATAGTAATTAACTAATAAATTTTTGATGACGAGAAAGTATACAAGTTTAACTAGATACTTTCTAGATCACCGTATACTTATCTCAATAGAAAATCTAGGGGATCTAGATTATTCCGCTAATAAAGCAGTAAGCATGCCGCTGTATTTCGCTGCTTGCTTATCTTCTTTTAAGCGTTCCGCACGAATGATAGCTCTGAAGTCCATTAGGGCTGCATCAAAGTCGTCATTCACGATCACATAATCATATTCTGCATAGTGAGAAATCTCTGATTTTGCTTCGCTCATGCGTTTCGCAATAACTTCGTCGCTGTCTTGACCGCGAACATTCAAACGACGCTCTAGTTCACCATTTGATGGTGGAAGAATGAATACACTCTTCGCTTGAGGCATTTGTTCACGGATCTGACGAGCACCTTGCCAGTCGATATCTAGGAATACATCGATACCGCGGTTTAGGTTTTCTTCAATCCAAACGCGTGAAGTACCGTAGTAGTTGCCGAACACTTCAGCGTACTCTAGGAATTCACCTTTAGTAATAAGGTCTTCAAAATGATGCTTCTCTACGAAGTGGTAGTGAACACCATTTTCTTCACCAGGGCGCATACCGCGAGTGGTGTGTGAAACAGATACCTTCATTGCGTAGGTTGGATTGGTTTCTAGCATTGCTGAGATCAAGCTCGACTTACCTGCGCCACTAGGTGCAGATACGATGTAAAGAGTACCTTTGCCCATCTGTATATTTCCACTGTTGGTTGGATTGAGTGAAGGCAATAAACCTACACTTTAAAAGATAGCACTGACTCTAATTTTTGTTCCGATGGCGCATCTACTAATTGTGCCGTTGGTTACGTCTATAAAGAGATAACGAGTAAAACTAATAGAAGCAACTGGTGAAAATTAGGTCAGAAAAATGGAGGCGAAGAGTAGCATATTTAGATGATTGAGAACAACTGGCTTGATCGTTATTTATCAGCAAATGATCTTCTCAAAGATCTTTGTATAAATGTAATGACTCGTCATCGGTACTTTTTTATGTGATCTGGACAAAATTTGTTGAAGTTTTAATCTCAATCCTTACAATCCGCGCAAACGATTAAATGCTGTATATATCTAGTGATATGGACTAGATGTTTCTACTACCGAGCCTACCTTGGTGACTACAGTTTTTAGTGTAGAGACCTCTCTATTCTCACAGCATTTGAATCACCAAATTCTTAATTTATTGCAAAGGTTTTGTTGTGAGTACCGATTCCACCCTGAAAGCCCAGAACACCTCTGGCTCGCTTGATTCGATGTTTAAAATCACTGAAAGAAAAACCACGATTGGCACTGAGCTGTATGCGGGTTTCATTACTTTCTTGGCGATGAGTTACATTCTGGCGGTTAACCCAGCAATTTTGGGTGATATTCCAGGCATGGACAAAGGTGCCGTGTTTACTGCAACGGCTCTGTCTGCGGCAATCGCAACCCTAATTATGGGCATTTGGGGCAACTACCCTGTAATGCTAGCGCCGGGCATGAGTATGAACGGCTTTTTCAAAGGTCTGCTGTTAAGTGGATCTGTTGCCGTGCTTTGGAATGAAGCGCTGTTCGGTATCTTCCTATCTGGTATTTTGTACCTTGCGTTCTCATTGACCAATATTCGTAAATCGATGATTGAATCGATTCCTGAAGATTTGAAGTTGGCGATTACCGTGTCTCTCGGACTGTTCATTGCTTTCTTAGGTCTTAAGAATGCGGGCATCATCGTTTCTAACCCATTCGTATTGGTAGGCTTAGGCGACATTTCTGATCCAAAAGTGATCATCGCTTACGTGAGCATCTTCATCGCACTGGGTTGTATGGTTCGTGACATCAAGCTAGCAACGTTCATCTCATTCGTTTCTGCTATCGTGTTGACGATTCTTGCTGACGTCTTCATGGGCACTTCAAACGCACCAATCCCAGAGCAGTTCATTGCTATGCCACCAAGCATGGCAGGCAGCTTCGGCGCTATCTTTGATTTCTCTGCTTTCACGCCAGAGAAAATGTTCGACCTACTGTTCATCGTACTTATATTCTTGATTGTCGATTTCTTTGATGGCTTGAGCACCATTGTCGGCGTTGGCCGTGATGCGGGCATCATCGATAAAGACGGTAAGGTGCCAAACGCGAAATCGGCTCTAGTAGCAGATGCGGGCGGTACTGTGATTGGCTCTATTCTTGGTACCACATCAATTACCGCATTCTCTGAGTCTGGCATCGCTTCTTCTCAAGGTGCGAAAACGGGCTTGGCAGCAGTCATGGTGGCTGGTCTGTTCCTAATCTCGCTATTCCTATACCCAATCTTCTCTATCTTCTCAGCAGCTATGGTTGCGCCTGCGATGGTAGTAGTCGGCATCTACATGGTAGGTCGTCTTGGTCAGATCAACTGGGAAAAGAAAGAGTCACGCATTGCAGCCTTCTTCACTATCATGTTCACAGTGCTAAGCTTCTCTCCTGCGAACGGTATGGCGATGGGCTTCATCAGCTACGCATTCACAATGGTTGTGGCAGGTAAGCGCAAAGAAGTACACCCGCTTATCTACGGACTGTGTGTGGTGTTCTTAACTTACCTGATTCTGCTTTAAGGCTAATTAGTCACTAAGAAGTCGCTAAGTAAAAGACAAACAGATGGCTCTGCAGTGAATGCGGGGCCATTTTTGTATTTGTTGCTTTTTACCGTTGCTTCTTAATGTTGGTTACCGATGAGTTGATGGCGTTAGCCTAAAGTCGGTGCTTTGACAGTACGCGACTTATATTGATGCATGCTATTGTAGAGACTGGATTAATTATTTTTTGAAGAGTGACTATGCCTTCTCACTTACCTAAATCTTTTAGTAAGCCGTTTTTAAAAGTATTCCACATTATGGAAGCGGTATTGCTGGTGGCGATCACGCTCGCGACCTTGTTTGCGATGGTCGAAGAGTTCATGCATGTCTTCGCTGAACGCCGAGTGCAATTGACCGACATTCTGCTGATGTTCATCTATTTAGAAGTGTTGGCGATGGTTCAGCAGTTTGTGATGAACGGTAAGATTCCAGTGCGATACCCGATCTATATCGCGATGATGGCGATTGCTCGTTACATCACTTTGGGCATGAAAGAACTCGATGCGGTATTGATCGTTTGGTTATCTTTAGCGGCATTTATCTTGGCCGCGGCAACATTGTTGATTCGTGTTGGACATCATTATTGGCCGTATGTAGACCTTAGAACCAAGCAGCCAGATGAGTAACACTTTGAAGGTTAAAGTTTTATAAATGAAGCCCAACGATATCGTTGGGCTTTTAATTGGTTCATCGCGGATTAGC
>NZ_JBFRSC010000052.1:0-44527 GCF_041473335.1 Vibrio sp. 10N.222.55.C7 | reverse complement strand
TTAGGAGTGTGAGAAAAAACCGAGGGTTCCAATATGTTGACTAAAAATGTTATCGCTATCGACTTAGCAAAAAATGTTCTTCAAGCCTGCCATATCAGCATTCATGGTGAGCTAATGTCCAATAAACCTCTGAGTCGCCAGAAGATGAAAGAGTTCTTGGCAAAGGCTAAGCCTTCGATTGTCGCCATGGAAGGTTGTTGCGGTTGCCATTACTGGGGGCAATTAGCAGAAAAACTTGGGCATGAAGTCCGAATCATTAACCCTAAGAAGGTGAAAGGATACCTAGAAGGTCATAAAACGGATCATAATGATGCTCTCGCCATCGCTAACGCCGCTATACAAATTGGTATCAAGTACAGTCGTCCAAAGTCATTGGAACAACAAGCTATGCATTCTTTAGAAACTAGCCGTAGATTCTTATCTCGTAGTGTTGTTTCCCTAGCTCTTCACATTAGAGGGACAATTTTGGGCTACGGGATAGCAAACCCTAGAGGTGAAAAAGGCTTAAAAGCGTCGGTTCAAACCGTGCTTGATGGCGATACACCAATACCCTCCAATGTCGTATCCGTTCTGTCGATGCTTTGGGAGCAATATAAAGAACTTAAAGCAAAACTCATCGCATTCGAAAAAGAGAAAAATGCTTTAACCCGTCAGATAGAGCCGTGCCAACGATTAATGGGCATTGAAGGGGTTGGTGAAACAACTGCTGCGATGCTCTATACAACTCTTGGTGATGGAAAGCAGTTCAAGAATGGAAGACAAGCTTCAGCATTTGTTGGTCTTACACCTAAACAGCACAGTTCAGGAGGCAAAGTTTTTATGATTGGGATCGATAAATGCGGTGGTGTGAAGGAGCTACGCTCGCTTCTTTATCTTGGCGCAATGTCATACGTTGGGCGACTACCCGAAAAACCGAAGACTCAGAAGGACGCTTGGTTGAGGAGCATCATAGATCGTATCGGCTTCAAGAAGGCCCGCATTGCACTGGCTAACAAAGTGGTACGTACTGCGTGGGCAATGCTTCGGTATGAGACTGAATATAAACCAGTATTACTCACTCATTAATCACTACCAAATTTTTAAATTTTACAAAATGATGATGCATAAAAGGTAAGACCAACCTACTGAGAACCTGGCCATTCTGTCATGCTGTAAAAAGCTGCTAGCGCGATAAGGACAGTAGGTGCGCAAAACATCAAAGGCTAGAGGGTAGCTCCTTCAATAAGAAGCCGAATATACGACCGCATCTTAACTTTTATTGCCAAAATCACTTTGTAAATACGTGGATTCCATATACGGAATGGGGCATAAATGAGCTATAGCTTCCCCTAAATTAACAATTCAGAGATAACTAAACGTATGGAAAGTCGCTTAACGTAGCATCCAGTATTGACGGTGCAGATCAGTTTAAAACTAGCTCATTTATCACCAGTGAGCATATCGAAAAAGGTCTGTCTCGATTCTGGCGTGTTGTCTCTATGAGTTTCGTATTTTACATGCGCGTTTGCATCAACTGCTTTTGATAGCTTGATGCTCCATAGTGCTTTCATTTGATTTGGTACAATTGAATATCGGACATCGATAATACGCAGCTCGTCTGTTGGGTCCTGAGCGATATAACCATTTGAAAACCAGCGGAAACGTTCAATGTCTTTGGCTTGTTGAGAGTCCGGGTCAAGCCAAGGCAAATCCCTGCCAACATTCAGTTTCGTAATCGACTCTCCGGGATATACGTTTACCGATGTGCCAACCCGCACTGCGTCTACATGGTAATGAGCCTCTGTTTCGTACACCACTTTCCAAACCAAGATATTCGCAAAGCTTGGTTTTGCCTCTAATCGAATCGGTGTGTGTTGCCTTTCTTGCGCTAATTGCCACCCAATCGCCTCTGCCCTGTCTCGCTGAATCATCCCTAATGTTGGATAAATTAGCGCCCAAGTAAACGCAACACGCGCTAGCCAAGGCGCTCGTTTTAACGTCGCAAACACAAGCAACACTAGAATGGGAAGCGTATAAACAGGATCGATGATTGATATGGTATTCCAAGAAAAACGCGCGTTGGTGAAAGGCCAAAGTAACTGCGTGCCATAGGTGGTACAAGCGTCTAACAGTGCATGAGTACCATAGCCCAGAGCACAAAACAGCCAACTTTGTTTGAAAGAAAGCCCACGTTTTTTTGCAATCAGGTGATGCAGAACCAAAGCGCAGATCAAACTGCCAATGGGAATAAAGAAGAGTGAATGGGTAAATTGTCGATGAAATTCCAAAGCCAACAAAGGGTCACTTTGAGACTTAATCAGTGCATCCAAATCTGGTGCTAACCCGGAGAGCAGCCCTAATACCCCAGCAACAACCAAATGTTGTTTTTTGCTGGCCGATTGTGACAAAGAAGCGCCTAACACGCCCTGCGTTAAAGGATCCATAAATCACTCATTGATAGCATTCCGTTGAATCAAACAAAATACATTTAGCTATAGCGGTGAACTGTTCATAACTAAACGGTTTTATCAATATACTCATGTACATAGCTGTATAAGCATAGACCGATAATCGAGTAGGAGGAGGCCTCACGGCCTCCGTCCTCTCACACCACCGTACAAGCGTGGGTCGCATACGGCGGTTCCGAATATATTTTCAGTGACTCATACCCATCTCGCAATGAGTACAGGCCCAACTCCTCGAACCATTTTATTGGCATGGCGTGATTTAACTGCGGCGTTAAGGCCAAGTGCCACCACCCTTTATCTGACATCGCTACCTTCCACGCATTGCGCTCCGTTACACCTTGTTGTTGTAACCATGTCGCTATGCCGTATCTGCGTTTGCGTTGTTTTAAGCGGTAACATCGTAGCCGTCGCCGTATCCATTCGTCTAAGCGCTGCAAGCTGCTTTTCCGTATGGCGAGTTTGAAGTAGTGTTGCCAACCTCTTAGGTATTGAGTTAATTCCGCTATGACTGCTTGCAACTCTCGCCCTCGGTTTCGCTTCGTTATCTGCCGCACTCGCTTCTTCATTTGAGTTTGTGCTGCCTTCGATAGATGGATTGTTCCATCTATCCCGAAGCGGTGGCTTAAGTAAGTCCGCTCTGTCACTCTTGTCGCACCACTTTTCTCTCGATTTACCGTGAGCTTCAGCTTTTGCTCCAAGAACTCCGTTATCGACTCTTTAACTCGATAAGCGGCTTCTTCACTATGAACGTAGATTTGGCAGTCGTCTGCATATCGACAGAACTTATGCCCTCTGCGCTCTAACTCTTTATCCAGTTCATCTAATACGATATTGGATAGCAACGGGGATAATGGTCCACCCTGTGGTGTCCCTCTTTGTCTCTGTTCAACCATCCCGTTTCGCATTATGCCTGCCTGTAGATATGACCTGATGAGCTTCAACACTCGTTTATCACTGATGTCCTGTGACAGTCTGTACATCAGTCTATCGTGATTCACTGTGTCGAAGTATTTCGCTAGGTCGATATCTACAACATAACCTCGACCTTCTCGGATGTAATGACTGGCTGCCGTTAATGCATGGTGCGCACTGCGGTTTGGTCTAAATCCGTAACTGCTATTGGAGAACTTGGGGTCATAGATATCTGACAGTACTGAGGTCATTGCCTGTTGGACAACTCTATCAAGCACGGTTGGGATACCTAGTTGCCTTACGCCACCACTAGGTTTAGGGATTTCTACACCAAGTACCGGTTGAGGTTGGTAGCTTCCTTCCAGAAGACTCTGGCGAAGCGCTTGCCCATTTGAAGCCTGTCGAAGTGTTGAGATAGTCGCATCTATGTCGAGTTTGTCGACACCTGCACATCCTTTGTTCTTCTTCACTCTTCGTAGAGCTTGATTCAAGTTGGTTGAAGAGCAGATTTGCTCCATCAACGACGTCGAGATCACCAAGACTCGTCCTCCTGTTTACGCCAATCATGCTTGTCATTCTTCATCACCATGAGCTTTACTTGCTGTATCGCCCATTGGGACGTAGAGATGGTTTTCATCTTGCTATGACCCCACATGATTGAGTGTCTAGTGACTGCTTCTTGATATATTCAGTTCGGGCCTTCCCTTAAGTTGTACTTCCTTAAGGTACTATGCCTTCTGCTGACTTCTTATTGCTCGTCATACCGCATCGCTGCTGTATTAGTCTCTATCGAGACAAGTAATAAGATCTCCCGAGGTAAGACGTTGCTCTTTCCCTTGGCCGTGCCTGATTTATCACTACACACTTCCCGTCGAGGCATCGGGCTATTCTATCTATTGCTAGGTTGCCCAAGTTGTAATGACCTACTATCAGATTTCTGTTCGTCACAACCAAGTTTTGCCATTTGCTTCCTTCAGATTTCACCTCACGGTGAACACCCTTGCATAGGCTAACGGTTCTCGCTCGACTGAGCCCGTAGAGGACTTTCACCTCCTAGATCAACGCCATGCTCGGCGCACAACAAAAAAAGAGCAGTTATGAAACTGCCCTTTTCTAATTATTGGTGGTTGATCAATTTATTCGTTTTTGTTCTGTATATTCACACTTGAACGATCTTTTATTAACGAGCAACCATGCTTGCTGCGATAACCACCAGCAGTACTGAGAAGATTTTCTTAATCGTTGGAACCGGTAAATGGTTGGTGGCTTTTGCGCCTAACGGAGCCGTAAACCAAGACGTGCACACAATACCCAACAGCGCAGGCAGATAAACAAAGCCTGCAAAGCCATCAGTTAGAGCAAAGTGGCTACTGCCCGAGGTTATGTAACCGATAGAGCCGAATAGCGCGATAACAATGCCACACGCAGACGCACAGCCAATCGCCTTTTTCATATCGACCGAAAAGAACGTGAGCAAAGGAACGAGTAACGCACCGCCACCAATCCCGATCATTGCCGACAAACCGCCAGTAATGGTTGTCAGAACCGTTAATACACCTTTATTCGGTAGCTTTCGCTCTTTAGGCGCGTCACTTTTACTGCTTAAGAACATCTTAATTGCGATAAGAACCACGCTCACAGCAAACACGATACGAACAACCTTTTCAGGTAATAACGCCGCCATAAAACCACTAACCAAAGCACCTAGAGCAACACCCAACATGATCCAAGGTGCCAAGGCACGTTGCCGTTCTTGTGGTGAGCGAGCGCAGAAGACGTTGAAGTAAATAGAATCGAGGCCAGTGAGGTCGCAATCGCAGCGACAACAACTTGGTCAGACGGTAGAACTTCTAAATACAGTAAAATGCTGCTTAACACAGGAACAATGATCAGCCCTCCACCAATGCCCAAAAGCCCGGCAAGAAAACCAACACCACTGCCTAGTAACGCACAGTAGAAAATCAACAACAGCAATTCACTCATTTCATCCATCTCTTAATTAAATTAATTATCTTAAATGACACACTATTAATATGGCTATATTTCCATCAAGCTAATTAATATAACTGACACCGACTTGAATATTCAAACATATAGATCATGAATATTCCTCATGATGAATGTGAAGTAATACCATTGTTAATAGTCAACCTATCCACGTATAAAAACCTTAAGCAAATAAACTTATACGACATTAATTCTACTAAGCATTAATTTCAGACAGCATAGCCTTCGATTCTTAATCCGGTCATACGCAAAAATAAAGCATTTAAATATTAAAGACCGAGAGAATCAGACAACGAATTGGGATACCAGATCAACATGAATAATGAATTTAACTTTACGATTAAGAGCATTAGCCTCGACGAAAACTACCAGCCTGCAGACAGCACGCGTATCACAACTAACTTTGCTAACCTGGCTCGCGGTGACAGCCGCCAAGCGAACTTGCGTAATGCGCTACAAATGATCGATAACAGTTTCAACGCGTTAGCACACTGGGACAATCCTAAGGGCGACCGTTACTCTGTTGAGCTTGAAATCATTTCTGTTGATATGGATATTGAAAGCAACGGCGAAGCATTCCCTTCAATTGAAGTGCTGAAAACCAATATTGTAGACCGTAAAACTAACGAGCGTATTGAAGGCATTATCGGAAATAACTTCTCTTCTTATGTTCGAGATTATGACTTTAGCGTACGTCTATTGGATCATAATAAAGGCCAAGATAAATTCAGCATTCCAGAAGATTTTGGTGACTTACACGGTAAGCTTTTTAAATATTTCGTTAACTCTGACGCTTACAAAAAGAACTTTAATAAACGACCTGTTATTTGCTTAAGCGTGTCAGATAATAAAACCTATTACCGCACTGAAAACCAACACCCAGTATTAGGTTTTGAATACCAACCGAATGAGTCTTCTTTAACTGAACAATATTTCAAAAAGATGGGCTTACAGGTTCGTTATTTCATGCCGCCTAACAGTGTTGCACCTTTGGCCTTCTATTTCTTTGGTGATCTGCTGAACGATTACTCTAACCTAGAGCTTATCAGCACCATCAGTACCATGGGTACGTTCCAGAAAATCTACCGACCTGAGATTTACAACGCGAACGCGGTTGCGGGTAACTGTTACCAACCAAACTTGAAAAACTTGGATCACTCGCTGACTCAAATCGTGTACGACCGTGAAGAACGAAGCCAGCTAGCTGTTGAACAAGGTAAATTCGCAGAAGAGAAGTTCATTAAGCCATACCAATCAGTTCTAGAGAACTGGTCGGCAAATTACGCACTTTAATCGTCTATTGCGCTCTCAAACCACCCAAGGATAGGCAATATTATTATGAAAACACTATTACCGACTTCAACAGCGGGCAGCTTGCCGAAACCGTCTTGGCTTGCACAACCAGAGACGCTTTGGTCGCCATGGAAACTTCAAGGCGATGAACTCACAGACGGCAAACAAGATGCGCTGCGTGTCTCTCTGCACGAGCAACAGCAAGCAGGCATTGATATTGTGAGTGACGGCGAACAAACACGTCAACACTTTGTAACGACCTTCATTGAACACCTGAATGGCGTTGATTTTGAAAAGCGTGAAACCGTTAAAATCCGCGACCGTTACGATGCGAGTGTACCGACGGTTGTAGGCCTAGTTTCTCGTCAGAAATCTGTGTTTGTTGAAGATGCGAAGTTCTTACGTCAGCAAACCGACCAACCGATCAAATGGGCTCTGCCGGGGCCTATGACCATGATTGATACACTTTACGATGCGCATTACCAAAGCCGTGAAAAACTGGCGTGGGAATTTGCAAAGATCCTCAACGAAGAAGCCAAAGAACTTGAAGCGGCAGGCGTGGATATTATTCAGTTCGATGAACCTGCGTTTAACGTGTTTTTTGATGAAGTGAACAATTGGGGCATCGCTTGTTTGGAAAGAGCCATTGAAGGGCTTAAGTGCGAAACAGCAGTCCATATTTGTTATGGCTACGGCATTAAAGCGAATACGGATTGGAAAAAGACATTAGGCACCGAGTGGCGCCAATACGAAGAAGTCTTCCCTAAGCTGCAGCAATCGAATATCGACATTATCTCTTTAGAGTGTCACAACTCTCATGTACCTCTTGAGCTGCTTGAGCTCGTACGAGGCAAGAAAGTAATGGTCGGTGCGATTGATGTTGCAACCGATTCGATTGAAACACCGGAAGAAGTGGCTAGCACTCTACGTGAAACACTTAAGTACGTTGATGCCGACAAGCTCTACCCTTGCACCAACTGCGGCATGGCTCCCCTACCTCGCGAGATAGCCTCAGCGAAGCTTAATGCGCTCAGTGCTGGCGCAGAGATCGTTCGTAAAGAGCTTTCAGCGTAACGCTTTCCTAAAGAACAAAAACTATGCCTTTAAGCCTAAGTATCATATTGATGCTTAGGCTTTTTGTTATGTGAGTTAATGAGCTTTACGCGCTGCTTACCAGGTTTTATCTAGGTCTTGAGCATATAAAGAGATCGCTCGTTGGTACTCTTTAATCGCATCGCTATTCGTCGTGGAAACTAAAAGCTCAAGTAACAGCGATGTCGCTTCTTTATGGCGACCTAGTTCGACACGCTAACATACGGCTCCATTCTTCTTTGCTCATTGCGCCTTTAGAAAGGTAAATATTGTGTTTCTGCATTGCACCTTTCGTGTATGAAAGCTTGATGAATGAGCCAATTTCAAACGGAAGAAAGCTACGCTGTAAAGTCACATCACAAGCAACGCCATTTAAACGTACATGACCGTTCGTGATTTCAAACGAGCTATCGCGAAGCTTCCACCACAACATTAGAATTTTTATTAATGGAGGAACACAAATTATCAGCCCTATGGTTAGCAGCGATGAACGATCACCGTCTGATATCCAATAGACAAGACCTAGTGCAATAACAATAAACAGCAACTCTGAAAATAAGTATTTAACAAAATTTAGTTGGATACGGTTATCCATGACACTCTCTCAATGATGACCCTAAAGGCAGCTCCATTTCAACGAGCCCTTTCACTTCAGACAACTGAGTAAAACCTTTTGATTGATAAAGCTTAATGGCGGGGTTCTCACTGAACACGCGCAACACTAACTGAGCCGATGCTTGATTGTTCGCATGTTCAATAGCCAAATCGAGACACTTAGAGCCAAAACCTTGACCTTGACAGTCAGCTAATATCTGCAAGTCCCTAAGAAACGTTGTACCACTAGCGTAACTGAAGCGAACAACACCAATACGGCGATCCCCCACATAAATTTCATAGTTATCCAGCTCATCCCAGCTGCGTAAAAACTGGCTATGACCCCAAGCGATTCCACGAGCTTGATAGTAACTCGCCATATTCGTTTTGGTGATCGATTCAGCGAACTTAGGCTCTGAACCTTTGACCAACCTTACTTCCATATTGTGTCCTTTGTTTTCAAATCACATCTGAATACGGCATAGCAAAATGCCGTATATGTTGAATCATTTTTAGGTACATACTGGTTTCACTTCCTTCCATTGTGTATCCCATTCTTCGCCTAACAAATTAGAAAGTTTTTCACAGTCGTATAGATAGCGAAGACTATCTTTACAGTACGCAGTAAGTATTTCAGTTAACTGACCAGACGCTTTTTCGTTGTCTTTGAGTTTTCCGTACATCATCAAACCAGTCCTAAAGGTGTCTTGATCGAGGTCAGACGCTTGCTTCGATAACATCCCAAAGGAAATAGCGTTAATAGACAGGGCTAATGCAATCGCATCGCCTTCATCTCCCTCTAATTCACAAGCACTATAACGAGCTAACAAGTTCGATGTTTTAATTAATGGGGCAAGGTCTTTTGTATTTGCATATTTATAGGTTTCAAAACCTTGCCGCACCGCAGCTTTATGACTGTCTTCAATGCTCACAACATAGTCTGTCAAAACATGTAAGCTCGCATATGCACCTAGCCCGAAAGCCACAATGAACACGGCGATTAATCTGATCACTTATCTCTCCTAAAAGAACCTTGTGCTGGTTAATTTTAAACGGCGTCTTGTAGTAACAACCCTACTTGCCATCGACCTTTTCTAGAAACCAACTTCCTTGGCACGGCCCATTGGTTAAGTGCCATCGGCCGTCAAATCTACTGCCACTGCCACGTGCGGAAAAACGATAATCCCATTGGCGATGTTTAGCATATAAACGTAAGTCGCCGTTTTCCGTCACCCAACCCTCTAACGGTGTTCCATTGTAGGTAAGCCTTAGAGTAGCCTTACCCTCACGAATAGTTCCGGTGATGGTTGTGCGTTCACACATATTATTGCCAGTGGTGTTAATACGGCGGCCTAGCCACTCACCGCCGAAATCGATAGAAGGAACAAATTGGGGACTATCAGGAAGTTTAGGAAACGACTCGGAATTACTGGACCCGAACCACTGAAGCTCACGACCAACAAGGAAGAAGACAACAAAGCCGATTGATATCGCTATCACAAATCCCTTTTTCATTAGCCTCTTCCTAATCCGCTGACCTTAAGAAAAGAACCCTAACATAATGAAAAGTAATAACTTACCATCAGTTTAATTAACTTTGATATATTCCACAAATTGCATTCAAATGTTGAATATAGAGAAAGCGGCATCGTACAAAATACCGCGCATTGAGAATCAATTATGAGCAGTGCCGGAAGCTCTGCACAGAAAAACCCTAACCTTCCAAGGCATTGCGCCAATACTGAACGGTTTTATCCGACACCAACCCTGTCTCGGTCGCCGCTGATACTAAAAAGTCACATAACCGAGCCGCAACCTCTTCATTACCCAACAAGTACAAACTGCGAATGGCTCGCGTTAACCTTAGCTGGTTATGGTCATGATTCTTTAACCATACGTGATTAGCCGGGCTAAGTGGTAACGATGAAGATATTTCACTCCCGTTTCGCTGCATACCCCAAAACTCAAGCATCAGGTCAAGCACTTGTAGATGAGCTGTGCGGAGCGCTTCTGAATTAGCAAAAAGCACCTTATCTTCTTGAGTAACCAACGGGGCATGTTGATTAAACTTAGTCCCCTCATCTATTGGGAAGAACACTTGAATGTACTTATGGTCATGCTCCAACCAAAAATGATTGTAAGCCAATAACTGTTCTATATTTCGACCAAATTTGTCCGGCGCTTCACCAGATATAAAGCGAGCAATCTCACTCATTTTAAAATCCTACTGACTATAAACCCCCACTTGTGGGCGAATGCATTATTACGCAGTAAGCCGTGAAAAGCCTAGTCCTTTACGTTGTAAGTACCGATTTGGCTTAGAACTCCACGTCCCACGCGTTAGGAATCACTTTTGAATAATTTCGACTTACTTTTCTAACAAACGACACGGGAACTCTGCGACACATTTTAGCTCTGCTGTATGTTCAGGGAATCGTTCCTGAAGAAAACACAATGCATCCGTTGGCGTTGGCGTTGGCGTAGCGTATGAGTTTTAGACTAAAGCCAGCAACCAGTGTGTTAATAACTGAGTACCAAAACCTGAACGACTAAAAGAGGTAGGTAAAATAAGCAGCGAAAGATTACATCTTTCAAAGAAAAACCCTTCAGAAAGCGTCCTTCGGTGCATAGAATTTCAAGCGACTTACACTAGTGAATAATGTAAGTCGCTAACATAAGAGGCTAACGCAAGCGTCTGAACACAACCTGCTGGTCGAGCTCATTCTGATAGTCCGTGTAATCAAGCCCTTGATCAAATATGTACTCAGTGACAAGAGTACGAATGCACTCAACCAATGTGCTTGCTTGCCAAGGCTTTTCAAAGTAACGGTCGATGCCTGCTGCATTAATCGCATTGATGGTATCAGTATGAGTGGCCTGCCCCGTAAGAAGAATTTTCTTGGTATTCGGAAAGCGACTGTCATGGAACACTTCAGTGAGTAACTCCACCCCCGTTTTCCCTGGCATCACATGATCAGACACGATGACGGTAATGTGTTCGCCTTCTGCGTCAAGTTCATCAATGAGATCAAGCACTTCTTGCGCTGATTCACAATCTTCAATATTCAGCCAACTCGCCAGCGGCTCTAAATCTTGTATCACTGCGCTCAGTACTTCTCTCTGGTCATCGACACAGATTAAATTAAGCTTCTCCATGTTCACCCTCTATTGGTAACTTGATTCTAAATACCGTTTTAGAAGCATCACTTTTCACAATAATACTTCCGCCATAACCTGCCACAATCCGCTTAACTACTGATAAACCCAAGCCCAATCCAAACGATAAACCACCTTTTTTAGTGGTGAAGTTGGGCTGAAATATCTTTCTACGAGTCCCCTCGTCTATCTCAGGGCCGTTATTCGTAATCGTAACTAATATTCTTTTCTTACTTAATCTGGTTTGAATCTCTATTGCGGCATCGTCTGAATTCGACATTGCATCACAAGCATTCTTTATAATGTTGACCCAAATCTGAACGAGCTCTGTTTTCGAGCCTTTAAAAGACGGTAAATCCGCAGGGCTCAATCGCACAGACACTCTACGTAACTCACTTTGTAGCAACGATAAGGCATGGTTAATGGAGTCGTTAATATCAACCGCTTCTTCGGTGTCGATATCAACTCTGCCAAGTTGTTTAACCGATTTTACGATGCCGACGGTGTGTCTAGATGCCAAACGCAAATCATGTAAATCACAGCCCATCTGCCAAAAACGAATCGCTTCTTCTGGTTTTTTCAGCCAATGCTTTGAAATAACGTCTGTTGCAGATAAAGCATCAATTGGAATCGCCTTTGCAAGAGAGCGAGCAATGTTTTTGTCTAAACCATATTTTCTTTCAAATTGTCGCCCACGTGTTCGTGCTTCTGACGACGACGTTTTCTGACCATGCATTAACCCAAAATCGAAAAATTGACTGGCTTCTGGATGCACTTCTTCAAGCAGATCCATGATGACCGTTTCAAGTCGACCAGATTTACTATTTACGACACCAATAGCGTTGTTAAGCTCATGAGCAATCCCTGCAGCCAATTGACCCAAGGTCGTCATTTGCTCAGCAGTATGTAACTTCTCTAGCGCTTTTTGTTTCGCTATCGCTTCTTGTGTTGCGCGGCGTTGACGACGCGACAACTCATTGACAATTACAGGTGTGAACTGTGCGGTAAGAGGACCAAATTTACGTTCATCTTCTGCAGGCGTGTCTTTATCGATCCACGCTAACTCAACATCGGTTTTAGCAACAACCGTTGAAGATGCTGTCCAATTACCTGAAAAGAAGCTATGAACGCCTATAAAAGCCCCACTACCCGCGCTAAATACTCGCACTTGCGGTGTATTCGCATCGGTATAAAACCCTTCCAGTTCTCCACTAAACACATAATATAAACGAGTGTTTAACGCTGATTGTTCAATAATGGTGTTACCGGCACAGCACGTCACCCGACGTTCTGTTTGGTTAAAATAGCGCTCGATCAGTGCTTCTAGCTTTTGTTGATACACGTATCGTTATCCTATGTGACCAATTGAACGTAGCACCCACACCATAACAAAACTCAGTAGCACACCAACCACACCCAAAATAATACCGATTCTGGCCATTTGATTACTTTGCACATGACCAGTGGCATGAGCCAACGCATTCGGTGGCGTACTGATTGGCAGCGACATACCTAATGAAGCGGCAAAAGTCACAACCAAAATTAACGTTAGCTCACCGCCTAGTGGCGTGAGTGAAGCCATAGACGAACCTAATGCCGCCATAATTGGCATTAACAAGTTAGCCGTTGCGGTATGAGACATAAAGTTTGCCATTACCAAACACAAGAACGCCGCTCCGAACAACACCACATAGGGTGAGTAGCTATCAAACGGAATACTGTGTACCACGAGCTTTGCTAAGCCAGTTTTATCGAGCGCTAAACCAAGCGCAATACCACCTGATACAAGCCACAATACGTCCCAAGAAATTTTCTTCAGGTCTTCTTTATTGATGATCCCTGTGAGTGAGAACACAGCGACAGGAATCAGAGCGACGGTGTAAGAGTTCATGCCATGGCTTGAACCCATTAACCAAAGAATGATGGTCAGCGCAAAAGTGACGTACACCGCAATGGCTTTAGGCGTTTTAAGGAATTTACCTTTGATGCTTAGCTCGATTTTCTTTTGGTCAGCTTTGTACATAAAGCCTATTAAAAACCACGCTAACGCCATCATAATCACAACAAACGGCACACCAAATGCCATCCATTCACCGAACGTAATGAGGTTATCGCCAACTAAATATTTAAGTGCGATAGCGTTCGGGGGGGTACCGATCGGAGTACCAATGCCACCGATGTTAGCGGCAACCGGGATACAAAGCGCAAACGCTACACGACCGGGGTCTTTCGGACCAAACACAGCCAGTACCGGCGTTAAAATAGAGAGCATCATTGCCGTTGTTGCCGTGTTAGACATAAACATCGAAAAGATACCAGTGATCAACATTAAGCCGAGCATCACAAACTTTGGGTCTTGTCCAAATGGCTTCAACAACACGCGAGCTAAGTTTACGTCTAATCGATACTTAGTGGCGGCCATCGCTAAGAAAAAACCGCCCAAAAACAGCATGATGATTGGGCTGGCGAATGTCGCCATGATATCGCTGTATTTTAACAACTCACCAAAATGTTCCTGCCCATGCTCAAACCTTAAAAAGATCAGCCCTTTATCCGACAACATCAACAATTGCAGAACGATAATAACAACAGACGTCGCGTAGATCGGGATAGGCTCGAACACCCAGCACAATGCCGCTAATAAAAAGATCGCGATAACACGTTGTTGAATAATCGTAAGGCCTTCAAATGGGAACGCTGATAGCGGCATTACGAGGATAATGAAAGGAATTAAAATAGGGATAATGTATTTAATATAGGGGCGCATAGCACAAAAACTCTTCCTGAGATAACAACTACTTAGAAATTAGATTTAAAGTTCTAATTTAGTCCGACAACGAATTATCGACCTCTTATCACTATCTCACTATCGGCTAGATCAATGATTACGTAATCGCGATATCCCCTTTTTCGATTTTGTGCGCTACCTCTACGTTTGTATGTCATTTATTGTTGCAATTAAATTCAGGAGAGTGGTTTCTGCGTTTCTAGTCATAATCCGTTCCGGTTATTCTAGGTACTGTCAGAACAGATCAGTCGCTTAAGTCATGTCCATAAATTGAGGACCGCTTCTGAGTAACCTCTCAAATATATGAGTTAGACTTACTCGGATTGTGCGTGGTTTTGCATTTCCTTTTGCCGTAAGTTTATTTTCAAGCTCGCTTAGTAGAGCATGGAAGAAATAATAAAAAGATACCTATTCTCCCCCGAAAACAGTTCTACACAACACAACTTTCGACCGGCTAATAACATGACTATTGTTACATCTAAAAAACGTCCTACCGTTGGCATTGTGCTGCCTATGCTCAGTGGCTTCTACATGGGCGAGCTAAATGCAACCCTTAGAAGGCTTGCGAAAAACCATAAAGTCAATCTGATCTTCATCCGCTCGGGTGAGCGAAGAGATTTTAAACTTCCTATATATTTTAATCATCTCGATGCCCTTGTGGTCGTTCTCCATGCAGCGACAGTAAAGTTGATCGAAGAAGCTATAAACGCAAACATTCCAGTCATTTCTATTGGAGCAAGCTATGCGCCGCTGCCCGTTGAGCAGTATTATAGTGTGCAAAGCGATGGTGTCACTAAGCTCTATGAATGGTTACAAAGTCAAGGACACGAAGAAATCGGCTTTTGTGGCGATCTCACTGTTAATGATATCAGGTCTCGCTTCAAAGCGTATCAACGCACGGTGATTGATCATAAAGGCTCATTCAACCAACGCCATTTCTTCCGCGTGTCGAATTGTTCTCTATCTGGGGGACGAGAAGCCGCAATAGAATTTATACAGCGTAAATCCAAATGCACTGCGGTTATCTGCGCAACTGACCACAATGCTGTAGGTATGATGGAGCAACTGTCTCACAGCAATATCTCGGTACCTGACGATGTCGCCATCGTAGGCATTGATAATATTTTCGTCGGTCAACAATTCAATCCCAAGTTAACAACAGTAGACCAACAGCTTGAGCTTCTAGCGACGCAAGTATTTCACCGCGTGTTGGAACGTATTTCTGGGAAGCCTTTTAATAATGCCAATAATAGTGTCCCGCAAAAGCTCATCGTTCATCAGTCTTGCGGTAACACAAACCCAGATCTCGAACATAAAGAAGATATCAACTCAACTCGCCAAATCCTCTTAAATGTGCAAGGGCGTTCTCCCGCTGAGATATTCGAAAATTTCTATTCACAAGCACAAGGAGGTTTTGACTCAATTAGAGATGCTCAAAGCCTTTACGGAAACAATCTTGACTGGGCCTGTCTCGCTGAGTGTAATTCGGAGCAATACACTATTAGGAAATGGGTAGAAAAAGGCATGACTCAGCCAACTACCCTACCGCAACAAACAGATATTCAAGACGATATTCGCAATTTCCCATTTTTCGAACGCTATGATCATTTCGTTGCTTCCATTCTTCCTATCAACTCAGGGCAAGAAGATCACTGGAAGCTCGTCGCTGTTGTTGATTCATTGCAAGATCACCAAGATATCGGTACACAATCGGTATTCAACAATTATTTAGATATGCTCGCACTGTTCATCGAGCGCGACGAGCTTATCAATACAAGTAACAATCGTCAGAAGAACTCCCAACAGTTGTTGCAACAGCTCAAAGTAGTATCTAACAGCTCAAACGATGGTATCTGGGATTGGGACTTACTAACCAATACTCTTGTCTGGAACAGTCGGTTAACCAAAATGATTGGCTGTCAAGATACCTTTTCTGATCGTAAGTTAGGATGTGACCATCTGTTCCAATATATACACTCAGAAGACTTAGAACTTCTCGAGTCCGCCATTCATAACCACTTAAACGAAGAAGTACCGTTCAAATGTGAATTCAGGATGAAGACGCAACATCGCGGATATATCTGGGTTCATGCCAATGGCTCAGCGGTTCATAATGCAGAAGGGCAGGCTGTGCGCTTCATTGGCTCAATGACGGATGTAACTCAAGAGCGAGAAGATGCGGAAAAGATTCAACACATGGCGTATTATGATGCGCTTACTGGCATCGCTAATCGCCGGAAAATAATGGAAAGCATCGCGCAACACATTGTGAATCGACCTAACCAAAAACGCGCGGTCATGTTGATGGATCTTAACCGTTTTAAGATTATCAACGACTCTTTTGGTCATCACGTCGGTGATGCACTTCTTTGCCACGTGACCAAACATATTCAGAACGTGCTATCAAGTGAACACCTTGTCGCACGTTTGGGAGGTGACGAATTCTTGTTTTTGTGTAATGTCAGTTCCGAAGCAGACATCAACGCACTCGCCACGCAGATTTTAAATGCCGTTCAAAACCCATTGATCGTTGATGATATTGAGATTATCAGCCAAGGAAGCCTAGGCATCGCTATGTATCCTTATGATGGCGTAAGTGCCGAAGAATTAATTAAGCAGGCCGACATTGCCATGTATCAAGCTAAAAAGCTGGGAGGACAAAGCTATCTCAACTTTCAAAGGTCAATGGCAAAAGAGACGGAAAACATAATCGAAATAGAGCACCAACTCAGTCGTGCCATCGCTCAACAAGAAATAAAGGTGCACTACCAACCTCAATATTGTGGGCAAGATGAAAAGATTACTGCTGTTGAAGCACTAGCAAGATGGGGATCTCCAACATTGGGGGATGTCCCTCCTGACCAGTTTATCGAGGTTGCTGAATCAGCTGGCCTAATCAGCAAGCTTGGTGAATGTATCATTCATCGAGTTTGTAAGGATGTTGAAGGATCTGAATGGCTACAAACCATGAGCCATATTTCCATTAATATCAGTGCAAAACAGCTGATACAGCCTCACTTCGCTCAAGAAATCATTCGAACTATTCGCCAATACCAGCTTCCTTTGACGTTATTCTGTATTGAGATAACCGAGTCAGCAGCAATTGTCGATTACGAGTTATGCATAAACTCACTTAAAGAACTACACGATGTAGGAATTTCTATCTCTCTTGACGATTTTGGCACGGGATTCTCTTCTCTATCTCTACTAAAGCAACTTCCACTAAGTGAAGTAAAGATCGACCGTTCATTTATCTCTGACATAACTCAAGGGCAGACCAACTTAGACTTCGTCAACACTATGATCATGATGGGTAAAAGCTTGGGCTATCGTGTTGTAGCTGAAGGGGTGGAAACTGCTGATCATAACCAACGCCTAAACGGACTGGGGATAGATCTGCTGCAAGGTTATTACTTCAGTAAACCTCGACCATTAAGTGAACTGGAATCAGAAGTGGCTATCAAATTGACTAGAGCTTAACCGTGGCACAACGGCATTATTTAAAAGTAATGCCATTCTTATTCACGCTTTGCGTTAACTTTACTGCCTATTGGCAGGTTAACGGAATAAAAATGAGCGTAAACAGTAGATGACATAAAGGTCGTTTAGAACCACAGATAGACCTCGTTGAGATGCCTTATCTGGACTACGACAAACAGACGTACTACCCCAATCAGACAGTTATCTTCTGGCCTCGCTACCGCTGGGGCGCAGGCGGGAATGCTGTCGCATCGTTTGCACCAGTCACTATTTCGCCAACAGAGTAAGTCGTTTCTTATTGAGTTAGGGCTTAATTGCTAGGCCCTAACCCTTCATTATTGAAGCTAAGTAAAACACAAGAGGCCTACTCAGAACCTAATTACAGGGAGTAATCAAACACGATAATGTCGTCTAGCAACGGACGAAACACATCTTTCAGCGCATCATGCTCTGGGTGCGGAAGGTAATTCTGACGGCCTTGTTCATCGGCGAATGTCATTAACACTGAGTGGGTATAACCTTGATTCTTGTTTTCAGGGCTGTCATTTAGCCCCCACTCGACTGAAGTGACCCCTTCAACTTTGTTTGGCATCGCTTCGAACAACATCTTTAGTTTTTGAACCTCTGAAGCCTCAGCGTTTTCTTTAAACTTAATCAATAAAATGTGACGAATCATTCCCGTTTCTTTTCGAGTCATTCCTATCCCTTTTCGAATCGTTCGCTTGCTCGTTTGTCATGCTTAACCAACACCGAGTCGCGTTCTTAAGTTAGAGGAGAACAAAATGCCACACGTTACACAACATGCCAAGGCTAGAACGCTGGATTTTATAAAATAACCCAAATCCCAACACAAAAATGCTGCACCCAAGGGCGCAGCATTTCTCATGACAATGGTAAGCACGTTTTAACGTTAATCACGACGACCTGTAAGCTGGATCGTTTGGTCTTGATCGACGCTCTTGTGGAATTTTATTCCGCCATTAGCGGCGTCATTTCTTCCTTCAAGCACTGGCTCAGATTCAACACGCTCAGCCTTTACTTGATTACCTTCGCTTCTCGTCATATCGAGAGTACTCGCATAAGTACCGTCAGCCGCGAAAGCCGTGTTCATAGATAAAGCCATCAATCCAAGTGCGATTAACTTGTTCATACATCACCTCGTTGTATTTCTAATTCTTTGTTCGTTTGGTATCTGTGTTTTTGTTGGAGTAACTTTAACAATCGAACATGAACCATAGATGTGAGCTATGTGATGAGCTGCCGCCGCTCGCAAAAAGACGCACCTTTGAATCAGTGGTTATTCCAAATGTTGAAGTCTACCCTGAAAAACAAACAAGCGTAGTTCAGCTTTTAACGGGTTAACTACTTAAAGGCTTAACTGCCTAACTCCTCTACCATCCAAAAAAGAAAAGGCTCCCGAGGGAGCCTTTGATTATGTTTCTAGTGACTATTCGCTTATGTTTTTATTTTAAAATGCTTCTTCGAGCGTTTGTTCATTCTTTTTTTCTGTCTGTTTTTCAACGGTTTCAACCTCTTTCAAGCGCGCAGTAAAGTGTCTTAACACTGGCGGTTCATAGGTAAAGTCGAGCCCTTTCACTTTGCTTGCGTTCTCTTTCACTTTTTCGAACGCTTCAATAATGAAATCCATATGGGTTTGCGTATAAGTGGCACGTGGAATGGTTAAGCGTAATAATTCTGCAGGACATGGATGTTGCTCGCCCGTTGCAGGGTCACGACCTTGCAGTAAAGAACCAATTTCAACCGCTCTAATACCTGCCACTTTATACAGTTCACACGCCAAAGCATGCGCCGGGAATTGGCCTGCTGGAATATGAGGAAGCAGTTTACCCGCATCGACAAACGCTGCATGACCGCCTGCTTGCTGGCACACGATGCCCATCGCTTCTAAGCCATCAACAAGGTATTGAACCTGGCCAATACGGTACTCTAACCAATCTTGGCGCATGCCGTCATAAAGGCCAACCGCAAGACGCTCCATCGCGCCACCTTCTAAGCCACCATAGGTTGGGAAGCCCTCTTGCACCACACACAAGGTTCGACACTCTGTGTACACATCCATGAAAGAGTCGTCTTTAAAGCACAACAAGCCGCCCATTTGTACCATGGCATCTTTCTTGGCAGACATAGCTAAACCATCCGCGTATTTGTAAGACTCACGCGTGATCTGTTCGATTGTCCAATCCTGATAACCCGCTTCACGTTGTTGAATGAAGTAGGCATTTTCTGCGTAGCGTGCCGAGTCCATGATCACAGGAATATCGTACTTCTGAGCGATTTCATACACGGCTTTTAGATTGGCGATAGACACTGGCTGTCCACCAGCAGAGTTACAAGTAATGGTGCTCACAATGTAGGGAACATTGGCTGCGCCCGCTTCTAAGATCGCTTCTTCCAGCTTCACCACATCGAAGTTGCCTTTGAAATCCGCGTTCACTGAGGTATCGAACGCTTCTTTGGTATAAACGTTCTTCGCCACACAGCAATTCACTTGGGTGTGGCCTTGTGTTGTATCGAAGAAGTAGTTCGACAAGGCGACCATTTTGCTGCGATCGAGCCCTTTCTCCATTTCACGCTTCTTAATAAGAACCGGAATGTAGATCTGCTCTGCACCGCGTCCTTGGTGTGTTGGAATCGTCAACTCGTAACCGAAGATATCCTTAACCGCATTCGACAATGCGTAGTAACTGCGGCTACCACTGTAAGCTTCATCACCCATTAACATCGCGGCTTGCATACGCTGAGTGATAGATCCTGTTCCGCTGTCTGTCAGTAAGTCGATAAACACATCATCACTGTCGAGCAAAAATGGGTTCATGCCCGCGTCGACAATGGCTTGTTCACGATAGGCGCGAGTTGTTCTTTTTACTGGCTCTACAACACGAATACGAAACGGTTCTGGTAGATGTTTGAAGTTTTCCATAATAATACCTTTCAATACATTCCGATCAGGTCGAAATGTATTTTCTTTAGATGTCACGAGTCCTCACTATTAAATTAATAGTTCCGTATAAAGATACACAGAAAATTAACAGTGAAAATAAAAAATTAAATAATGACTTATTAATCAAACCTAAACAGAGGCTAAGATAATTAGCGAGAACGACAAAAAACGAATACCCTACACGGAATAATAAGTGCGACATTCATACGTTCAAAGGTTATCAAAGCTGCTGATAGGTAAACAAAGCTCGCTGCTTTGCTGGCGCGTGACGCCTAGAGGGTACTACTCTGAAGAAAGGTGGAACGAGAGTTGGTGATCTAAGGTATACCAAGCTAACAAGGTTAGCCAAGTTGTTGATTGCCATTTCAGATACATGTTCACAATATATCCCTACGTTGAAATCAAGATGATCCGAAATTTAAATATAGTGTAATTGTTTTATAAATACAGCTTAGAAAAGTATAAATGTGATCAACATTTAGAATGATAATTAAATATGATAGCATGTTATATAAACTGTGAATCACAGCCGTTTATATACTATTAAACTAGTTCAGCGAGTTACTTAATAATATCAAATCTCTTTTAAACTCAATGCTTCCTCGAATAAGGGGCGAAGATGGCTGTTTTCTAAAAAGCTATCTTCTAGGAATCTACTGAGCTAAAAAGATAAGCTCTGATGAGGCTCAAACCTCACCAGAACCGTATTCGCAGTGAATAACTTACTTCTTCTTCACGACTTGCTTGATGGCCATTTCAGCCAGTTTTGGCGTCGCTGCTTTCAATGCACTGGGGGCAACCTTCTTACCCGCCTTGACCGCTTTATTCAGTTGGCCTTTAACCGACGTCCCTCTTTTCATGGCTTCTAAACGTTGGCGATTTCTCTGAACGTTATTTGCGTCAGCGATACGCTCGATCAACGTCTGCCTTAAAGTATCTAAACCAAACTGTACCTTTTCTGGCGCAATCGCCAGCGGTAACACGATATCGGTTTGCAGCAATATATGATTGTATTCGAGCGCTTGAGCAATGATCTTCGCTTTGGTCGATGTTGGATTCTCTAAGTCATACGGTGGCTGCCAATCGTCTACAGGCTTTAATCTGTCTACCTGATTCACAACCGACACCACAATCGGTTTCTTGCGTGAGATGTTCTTCGGATCGTCATAGAAAGCATCAAATCTATCTTTCAATTGCTTATCCAAATCACGCGCAGACTGATTGGCTTTCAATACCCATAGCACTACATCGGCTTGGGTCATCTCTTTCAGCATTAAGGCTTCGGTTTTAGAGTTGCCATCAAGCCCTTGAAGATCAACAACTCGAACATCATTGTCGTCGACAAACGCGTTATACACCGTTGAAGTGTCGGTTGATGGCAGCACATCCACTTCTGCAACCAACTCTTGCTTGAGTGCATTGATAAGTGAAGATTTACCCGAACTGGTTTGTCCCACCAGCACGATTCGCACAGGCTCTAGCTCTGGAGCAAAGCGTTGTTCGTCGAGTTCAGAAACATCAGACACTTTAAGTGCTTCATCTTCAATGCTGAAACGTCCGCTATAGAGGTCAATCGCGACCGCCGCGACTTCATCTAATAAGGCTTGTTTGGCGGCGTATTGCATGTCATCAACCACACCTCTTGTCATTGAAGATGTCGCTTGCTCTCTACCTAAATCAGAAACAACTTTTAGCGGGTTTAAATAGAGGTTTTTGAGGTGATTCCCCCAAATAGCGGCCTTAACGATCTTCTGTCCTAGCTCACCGTATTTATCGTAGGCTTCGTAGCCCGCTTTGATGTAAGAAACCTTGAGATACTCAATGCCGGGGATATGCTCTCGCACTACCAATTTGTAGCGTCGGCTGACCTCTTCGAACAGCTTTAGCCCTTCAGGAATCGAAAAATCGAGTGATTTCTTATCAAACTTTTTCGCAACAAATTCAAGTACCTCTAAACCGGTTTGGTCTAGTTTACCCCACTCTATGTCGACCATTAATTGTTGGCGTACATGGTGTTTTGAATCATTCCAGATCGACAGCTCTTTTTGAGACCAATCAGCCGAAGCCTTAACCAATGCATCGTTGATATCAGCTTTTTTATGCTGTGATTCAGCTTCAGCAGTATCCTCGCCAAGGCCGCCACTCTCTTTATTCGAGAAAGACTCTTTATTTGAAGAGCGGCTTGAAGAACGGCTAGAAATGAATAAAGGAATGGTGAACACCAAGGTACTCACGGCAATGGCAATCGACATTTCGAGTAGATAACCGTATTTGATCGCCAAGAAGACACCAAAACCCATCATGATAATGCTTGGGAAGATCGCCGAAATCAGGGCAATGCCCCAGCGTCCGCTCGATAGCACCGCCAGTAATCGAAATAGGTTTCTAATTTTCTTCATAACCCGACGCCGCCTTTCCTTTTTTCAGAGATTCTTTGTAGATCTTCTGCATCTCTTGTTCAGACACTTCTTCACCTTTGTTCTTATGATAGAAGTAAAAACAAGCCGCGCGACCTAAACCATAAGAGGTGCCGAAACTCATTGCCGCTGCAGCCACCGCACCTACCGTTTGACCATAAACTGGAATCAGCTTTATCAACTGTCGAGTGCCCAGCTTCATTCCGTATTGCAAAGCAAAGCTGCTTCCCAGAGTGCCTATCAACTCACTAAAGACTCTCTTATTCCATTCGACCCCATATTGATTGGCCAAGCTGTGAAGCATTTTGGCTTGAATCGCAGGTACCGACACCAAACCAACACCCGGAATCAGGTCACTCGCTGCGGCACTTCCTGCAAACCAAAGCACTTCGTTTTCTACTTGATCAAAGTTGGCTTCTTCTTGCGTGGAATGTTCTTTGTCTTGCACCATCATTCCTATCACCGGAAGAATACTGCTCAGCTTTTCTAACAAGATGTCATAGTTGTAAACCGCTTCGCTGTTAGACATAGCGTTGTCATCCGTTTCGAAATCGACCGCTACCGATTCAAACTCTTTACCCCAAGCCTTCTCTACTTGGTTGCTGTTGAACTGAATTTGCCTTGCTCGATCTGGTTCACTGGAAGACAACACCGCCGTATGAAGCAGCAACAAGTTTTTAATCTTCTTCTGTTTCTTAATCTGTTTTAGAGCCGTAAGCACAGCGGATTGTTCAGGTTCGTCGGCTTTCATTACAACGACTAACGCATTACCTGCCTGACCAATCTCTTCCAAATCCTCTTTCGCATCGTAATTCGCTTCGCTGAGTCCTCTGGTATCAAGAAACCTCATCACGGGTTTGTCTTGCGGAAACTCATACGACATCGCCGTCATGGTACAAGGCGCAAAACCATTGCCCACTTCTACAGAAGAGTCGCCCGTGACCGCTTGAATAAACGATGACTTGCCCGCCCCCGTTTTGCCCAACAGCCACAATGTAGGAAGATGCTTGCGCTGATATTCATGAGCCTGAGTCAAGTCTGGGTTCTTGCTCGGATTAATGAAGTCTTTTATTTGATCAAACATGTTTAGAGTAACGCTCACTTGATGTTGAGATTCGAGTTGATGACAAAGCAATACTGACTTATATAATCACAAATCATATTAAACTTATGTTTGTTCAGTCGCACAGGTTTACAATGCCTAAACGCTTGTTTTTATTTGCGCGCTCATTTTTATAGACGCTTTTTTATACGTGCGGGTATCATCGTATTAATTCAGGTACCTAACGAACATCAACAAACACAGAGAGCTCAAAGAGAAGTATGAAACAAATTTATTTAGCTGGCGGTTGCTTGTGGGGTGTACAAGAATTTATTAAGTACGTTCCTGGTGTTATCAGCACAGAAGCAGGCCGTGCCAATGGAAGCGCCCAGCCAACAGAAAACAAGACGGCTCAAAGCGACAGCACACAAAATGATTACGATGGCTACGCAGAGTGCGTACAAATAGAGTTTGATCCAAGCATCACGTCAGTAACGATTCTGATGGAACAATTGTTTGAGATTATCGACCCTTACAGCGTGAATAAACAAGGTGTCGATGTCGGAGAGAAATACCGCACAGGCGTTTACAGCACTAATGCAGAACACTTAACCGAAGCTAAGCACTATATTTCTTCAAGAGATGATGCCGACCGTATCGCTGTTGAGGTGTTGCCGTTGACCAATTATGTTGCCAGCGACGACATCCACCAGCATCACTTAAGTCACTTCCCTGAAGATCACCACTTATGTCATATCCCTTGGGATCTACTGCATAAGTATAAATCACAGTAGTCTCGACGTAAGATTGAAATGGTCACGACCTAAGATCGAGAAAGCCTCAACAGACATTATCCGTTGAGGCTTTTAAGTGTTATGGTCAGGACTGCTATCGTGAATTGATTTGATAGCTTAAACCATTAGCCATTAGCCATTAACTAATAAATTACTTAGTCGTATTCTCAAGCACGTAGTCTGGACCCGCTGTTTCAGCCGTCACGACCGCAAGTTTAGACACGTCTGCGCCTTCACCTTGATAAGCGTTCATGCCGTTTTCTACAACAACTTTTGGTAGCTCAACCGAGTAGCCTTCGATCAGTTCAGAATCCGTCACTTGACCCACGTAAGTTTCGTCTGTGTAAGTTGCGCCAACTAATGGGAAGTCTTGCGTTGCACGTACACTTACAAACTCAGGTGACTGCGAGTTATCAACCACGTTGTGTTTAAACGCCACATCAACGCCCGCATAAATGCCTTCCACTTCTGCGTTGTCAAACAAACTTACACGGTGGCTTTGGTTGCCGTAAACAATGCCCCACTCAGTATCGACTAGAGAGTTGTTCTCAATGGTGATGTTTTTCGGTGTCCACTGCTTGTTAAGCTCTTTGCCTTTCACCGATTGATCTAGCTGCTCACCATTCGCTACGTCGATGATGCCTGTGTTAATAACAATGCCGCCACGTAGGTCAGCGTTGCCTTCAATCAAGCCATCGCGGCCTCGAGTGTTTGCAATGTAGTTGTTACGAATCACATGATCTTCATCGTAGATACGGACGCCGCCGGTTAGGCGCTTTCCATTGCCAAGAATCATGTTGTTCTCAACCGTGTTGCCTTTTCCGTGACGCAGTGAAATAAGCGCGTTGCTTTGGAAAATAGTATTACCTGAGATCTTGTTGTCGCCCGACTTAATCGAGATAAGCTCACGCTCACCATCCATATCGATCATCAGGTTGTTCACGAACTTAGAACTTGAATCCCACTGTGAAGCTTTAGAATCACCAATACGGATCGCTTCCCAGCTGTTGCCGTTGTAACGAATCGCTTCTTTGATATCGAATTCATTGAATTGGTTAGGCTTTTGATCCATGAAGATATTATTTGCGATCAGGTGGTTGTCGGCTGTGTCATCTTTTTGTACACCGATCAAAGTGCCGCGTTTTTGCTTACCTTCGAAACGGTTGTTGATGACTTTGCCATCTTTACCCCATAGAGAAACCCATAGGTACTTTGGATACTCAGAACGACGCTCGTCTGGCTCGTACGTGTAATCATGGTTGAAGTAGTAGAATGTTGAGTTTTGCAGCGTGTTGCCATTACCCATCATACGTACTGCACCAAAGCGTTCGTTAGGACCGCCCTCAGTAAATACCAAGCCATCAAGCGTGATGTCATCGCCTTTCAGTTCAAACTGAATCAAACCAGTGATCCACGCAGAGCCTGCTTGCTCAGCCTTGATAGTGATGTCATTCGCCGTGATCGTCACTTGACCTAAGTTCGCGTATTTACCGGCAGGGATAACCACTTCGTCGCCATCTTTTAGGTTTTCAAATTGTGCTTTAAGCGCAGCCACTTGCTCTTCCGAAGCAACGGCTAAAGTGTCGCCATCTACCTCTGTTAAGCGGTCACTGCTCAATAGGTAACTACGGTCAATTTCGCTAACAGCAGGCGTAGCTTGTTCAGCGACACTGACTACGGGTGCTGTTTTTTCTTGTGTTGTACAGCCTGTTGCAAAAGCGAGTGTGAACGCGCTAATAATGCTTACCGATAATAGTTTTTTGTTCATCGTACATCTCACATTAAAGTTTGGATTATAAAAATGACGACCACCCGTTCAGGTGGCCGTGATGTTATTTAGGATGCGTATTAAATTAGCCTTCGGCTGGAGTCACTTCGTCTTGTTGCTCGACTTTGTCATCGACTGCTTTAACAAGTAACAGACCAACAGAGAACACAATCAAGCCACACAGAACGAATACCATGCGTCCCCACATTGGGTTTGGCAGTACGAACATAGTCATTACGCCCACACCCGCTACCGCGATAAGTGAACCCAACATACGACGTTGCTTGTTATCCAGTTTCTTCTGTTCATTACTTTCAGCAACTAGTGGCGTCGCTAGGTTGTTGAAGAACTTGTCTACGTCTTTCTCACGGTGCTCAGCAAGAGGCTTGTAGAACAGTGTTGAAAGAACAAAGAAGCCAGCAGTAAATATGATGTGACCGATAAGGCCGATAGCCACTTTCAGGTCAGCCCACTCACGGCCAGTTAGTTCATTTAGACCGAACCAGTTTTGAATCATGTCCGCAGTGATAACGAAACCAACGAAGTAAGAAACCACACCACCTACAACTAGCGTGCCCCAACCTGCCCAATCCGGTGTTTTACGGATGAAGAAGCCACAGAATGCTGGAATTGTCATTGGGAAGCCGATCAATGCGCCCACGTACATCATGGTGTCGAAAAGGCTCAGACCTTTAAGAGAGTTGATGAACAGAGCAACCAAGATGATCGCGATACCGAAGAAGGTAGACGTTAGTTTAGAAACAACCATTAGCTCTTTCTCTGTCGCTTTAGGACGAAGAATCGGCTCGTAGAAGTTCTTAACGAAGATACCTGAGTTACGGTTTAGACCTGAGTCCATTGAAGACATTGTTGCTGCGAACATAGCGGCAATCAGAAGGCCAACCATACCTGCAGGCATGTATTCTTGAACGAAGTAAAGGTAAGCGAAGTCAGCGGCTTTGCTGCCAGCTTCTGGGTAAGCAGCTGCTAAATCAACACCTTGACCAGCCATGAACCAAGAAGGCATGAACCAGATGATTGGACCAAGCGTCATTAGTACACAAGCAAGCAGTGCTGCTTTACGTGCGTTGTTTGAATCTTTTGCAGCAAGGTAACGGTAAGAGTTAAGCATGTTGTTGGTAATGCTGAACTGCTTTAAGAAGATGAACACAGCCCAGATGCTGAAGATGCTCATGTAGTTAAGGTTGTCACCCGTGATGAACGAATCCGTTGGGAAGTCGCTAATGATCTGCGTAACACCGCCACCGTGGTAAATCGCAACGACTGCACATGTCACCGTTACCGCCATGATGATAACCATCTGCATAAAGTCAGATGCGATTACCGCCCAAGAGCCGCCTGTTACTGACATTACTAGTACAACCAGACCCGTTAGGACAATCGTCGTTGTCATATCAAAGCCGAAGATACCCGATGCGATGATTGCTAGACCATTCAACCAAATACCTGCAGAGATAACGCTGTTTGGCATACCAGACCAAGTAAATACTTGCTCATTCACCTTACCAAAACGCATACGAATCGCTTCAATTACCGTCACAACACGCAGTTGACGGAACTTCGGAGCGAAGTAAAGGTAGTTCATTAGGTAACCGAATGCGTTCGCGATGAAGATAATCGCTACGGCAAAGCCATCGGTAAAGGCTTTACCTGCTGCACCAGTAAATGTCCAAGCACTGAACTGGGTCATAAATGCGGTTGCACCTACCATCCACCACAGCATATTACCTCCCCCACGGAAGTAATCACTTGTCGTACTTGTAAACGTTCGAAACATCCACCCTATCGCAATTAAGAATAGGAAGTAGATGCCAACTATCAGGGTATTGAGTTCCATCGTTAGACCTTTTATTTATGTTTTTTTGTTGAGGTCACTATAAATAAATGGCAAGTATATTTGTACTACAATAATCCAAATGCGTGACAATGATCTTACAGTCTGACACTCAATTAATCATACAAGTGATCGAGTTCAAAGTTGCACCACCTAGGAGCGCAATTCCTCAAGTCAGTGCAGTTATCCGCACTAAATTTCGACCAAAACCCCGAAAAACATGAACAAAGTCTCTAAAAATCGAAGATTCATCGTTAAAAACTATTATTCTTGACGATCAAAGCTTAAAGAAGAGCAGCAAAAATATCGTTAGGTATAATTTATAAAAATGAATTAAACCAATATATTTGTAGTACAAATAAGATCGATAATTTGCTTTTAAAAGTTCCCTATATTAGGCAGCCAATAATGAAAACTTGAAAACCACTATTAGATACTGACAGGGATACACGGAAGTGAAATGCTTTTAACACACCCGTTACACTTTCCCCGTCCAATAAAAAGGTGTCATTATGAAGAAATACGTTCCAATCTTAATTGCTCTTAGTACGGTATCTTCTATGAGCTATGCAGCAACACCGCGTGAAGATGCTGTTGACTACTTACAGATGCGTAAAGGCGTGGCTTACCAAGTAAACCATTCAAAACCTTTCACTGGTCAATTTGAACAGAAGTTCGATAACGGCCAAGTCGCGACCCAAGCTCAGTTTGCCGATGGCTTAGAACTTGGGCTAGAAACTAACTGGTATCCGAATGGCCAAGTCGCTTCTAAAGTGAATTACGTAAAAGGTGAACTGCAAGGCAAAGCTGAAACCTGGTATCCAAACGGACAGAAAAAAGCAGAACTCAATTATAAAGACAATGAACTATCAGGCACCGCCTCTCGCTGGTATCCCAATGGGGAACAAAGCCTGACAGCTGAATACAGCGACGGACAAAAAGATGGATTGGTAACGGACTACTACCCGAACGGTAATAAGGCCAGCCAAGCGAAGTTTGATGAAGGTGAAGTCGCGAACGGAAAACTTACTCGCTGGAATACTAACGGTGACAAAGTTGAAGAACTGACCTTTAAAGATCACAAAGTCACCTCTAAACAGGTGTGGATGCCTACAGAAAGCTAAGCCTCAAGAACAGCTCTCACGGAGCTCTTTGATATAACTAAACGCCTGCTGTTAAAGTTTGCAGCTACACGTCTGCAACTAAGAGACAAGAGAAGAGAAGAGAAGGGAAACGAACATTCATGTGATTAAGCGTGAATGTTCGTGGCTTTGATGCTGTAACAGACTCACTTGAGCGTGTTGTCATCAACCTAAAAGCCTATTCTTAAGCCGCGGTTTACACGCTTATTGAGCCGCACACGACTCTCTACTCAAATTTCAAATAAAAAAACGCTCATGTTGCCTGTATCAACATGAGCGCAAGGGTAGATCTTCGACTACCATCTCCTACCTTTCTAGATGAAAGCAGAAGTTATAATTAGAATAGTTGGGAGCAATAATCAAAATGCTTTCGCAAGCACTTCAACGATTTCTTCTTTGTCGCTGATGAGAACAACGGGTAACGATTCGAACCCAGTTCATTCCTATCAAGTTCATACTTATATAGCAGGCTATGTCACTACCTTGCCTACTACATTTCAAACCTTCTCTGATTGAGCTTTAAATCACCTCAAGTAAATGTCTCATGTTCTTAAAGCGGTGGATTTAATCCATTTAGCTTCAAGACCACTCTTACTTATTCGGCTTCACACCGTCTGTTCATGCAATCAACACAGCAAAGTTATGTATTGCTACAGAAAGTTAGTAAATAATAATGTATTACAAATAAAAATGATATCTAAAGGTTCAATTTTTTGCTGTAGCGCACATTTATTGATGAACAAAACTCTTCAAAACCATTATCAACAGCCAAACAAATCACTAAAAAACATCAACTTAACGAAACAACTCGATTTTGTAACCCTTTGTAAATAGTGGTTTTGTCCTAACAACACGATCAAGTTCACAGATCATCACACCTCGGATTGCTACCATATTTGTATTATTTAAATGCAAAATAAATTTGAAATAACCAAGAAATAATTTCAAAAACAAAATGCATTTAAGACAAGAACTACTCTATTTGGCTTGTAATTATGGCCAATACTCAACCTATAAATATGGAATTAATACCATGAATAAAACTAAAATCGTGATTGCTGTGGCATCTGTACTCGCTGCTGGCTCTGTATCTGCTGCGTCTTTCGATATGAGACACGAATACAAGAGTCATACAGATCAACACGCTACTCGTGTAAAACTTGGCGATAGCATTGGCAACTTCCTTGTAGATATCGAAGCGAAATTCAAGGGAGAAGACGGTAAATTCATGGAAGATTTGAAGAACAATGGTTGGGAGCTTGGTCTAAACTACCGTCATGTACTAAACGATAACTGGACAATGACTTACGGTATGCCAATTGAAGGTCGTGAATCTGGCGTTACATACAAGCCTCAAGTTCGTGCAACATACAAAGTGGATAGCGTTGATGGTCTAAGCCTAAGTGCTCGTTACCGTTACGATATGAGACAGAACACTAGCAGCTCAGAGTATCAATTCGATGACAATGGTGATGTTATTGTTGATAGTGACGGTGTTCCAATCACGGTTGATAAAAACGTTTCTAATCAACGTCGTCACCGTCTAACGGCAAACGTTAACTACTCAATGGAAAACTGGCGCTTTGGTCTAGAAGGTAACTACTACAAAGCGGATGGCTATGACATCTACGACAACGACGATACCAACTACGAGTTGAACGCAAGCATTCGCCATATTATGGGTCAATGGGCACCATATGTAGAGTTTGGTGATGTGAGCACTTCATCAACTAAAGCGACTCGTGAACTGCGTAGCCGTGTTGGTCTAACTTACAGCTTCTAATCGATAGCTACATGAATAATCTAAGATAATTACTGTCCTAATTTTCTAAGACCTAAACAAAAGCCAGCTTAATCGCTGGCTTTTCTTCTTTCAAATCAATTCATTCAAATAAGAGCCGAGTACTTAACGCTCCTCACCCTAGTGACTGATCCGATAGAGAAATGCAACGGTCACGTCATCGTTAGGCACAACTCGCTTCTGCTGAGCTAAAAACAATTCCGCAGTTGATACTGCATCAGCAAGCGCATTATGATTGTTGTATTCAGGAAGCCCGTATCTTTCACGAGTGCCTGCTAGAGTCAAATCCACTTCTTCATGATTGCTGATCGCTTTCTCCATGCTCTTTTCGATACACAATGTGTCTAGCCAAAGCAGAGGAATCGCTCGTAAACCATAGCAACGAAGAAGATATTGGCTAATGAACCTCTCTTCTACCATGCACGCGTGCGCGACAATAATCTTGCCTTTCGCTGCTTCGAAGAACGTCAGCATCGCATCATGAATAGAAGCGCCCTCTTCTAACATTTGCGGCGTAATATGGTTGATCACGGCGGTTTCTGCGTTGATCTGCGAATCGTTATCCAGATAAATATGCTTGGCGGACGCTAAGTCTATTCGCCCCTTGACCACATCGACCCAACCCATGGACAAAATCAGATCTTGTTCGCTATCTAGACCCGTGGTCTCAAGATCCAACACGATGTAGTCACTGTCTTTGGCCAAGTCCGTCATTTCAGGACAAGGCTGATCTACGAGATCATGTAACGCTTCTGGCAACTTAACCGTTCCCAGATATTGCTTACGTTTACGTTTAATTCGCTCAAGCGGATGAAAGTAATTTAAAAACGATTTCATTAGCGTGCTCCGAAACGAATTTTCGCCGCTTCTTGAAGGTCAGCAATGATCCTAAAGGCATCTTTCAAGTGTTTACGCTCAAAGCTACCAAAGCTATCTGGATTGATATTGTTGTCGGGCACATCTCCGTTCTTCAACGCTTCAAGTTGATGACCGAATCGGAAAGAGAGAATGAACTGGTAAGCACCTAGAATGTTTTTGAATGCGTCGTCGCTCAGCATGCCTTTTTCATTGGCTGCCGCAAAGCGTTCATCAGTGGCCGACAAGTCACACTCCACTGCGAGACCATAAATACGCGCTAAGTCGATAATCAAGTTGATCGCGTACTTCTTCACGTTCAACGTTTTCTTATTCTCACCTGACTTCTCTAGCACTAAGCTATTGAAGATGCCAAGTGGCGGGTTGGTATTGACCGCGTCTTTCACTAGCGTGCTTAAAAACTCACGGTTACCGCGAATATTGCTATGCAGCTCATCGCGCAGAATACCTTCGAACTCACTGTTGCCGTAGATAGTACGAATTTCTAGGAACACACTGATATTAAGCAAGCGTTCGTACTCTGGGTTAGCCACCCACTTCTTGTAGTAGTGCTTCCATACACTGAGTGGCTGACACCATTTTGGCGTCGCAGCCATGAATTTACCTGGACATAATGGGTAGTGACAGCTTGCTAAGCCGTTGGTCACCATCATCGCTAAGTGTTTGAAGTAAATACGGTCACTGTCGGTTGCATCGTCAGCAAGAACAATCGCGCTGTCTTGGTCCGACAACATGTGCACTTCATTACGTGCGTGCGATCCGGCTACGATCCAAGAGAAATCACACGGTGGTGGGCCTAACTTATCAATTGCTATTTGAATCAATCGACGGGTGTAGGCGTCCATAATCATGGTCATTACCTTGCCGACGGTTTCAGGCGCCACTTTACCTTCCACCAGCGCTTCAAAAATAGCTTGTCGCTCTGAGGTGAACGAAGACATGGTTTTCACGCTGCCCGCGTATTTGATTTTCTCGATCAAGAATATCGCTTGAACACGGTGGTTTTGAACCAAATGAGACGTAGTAAGAAGACCAACGACCTTATTCTCTTTCACAACGGGCAAGTTACGGATATTAAATTGCATCATGATAGAGGCCGCATGCAGCACCAGATCATCCGGTTTTACAGTAAGTGGAGAGTGCGTCATTACCTCTGAGATCAGGCTATCAGTACTCACGCCGTGGGCAATCACTCGCTTAGTCATGTCTCGGTCGGTGATCAAACCAACAATGGTTTCACCTTCATAAATCACGGCACACGGTGAGCGTTGATGAAGCATTTCAACCGCAACCGACTGGATGGTTTGCTCAGACTTAACAATTGCCACCTGCCCGCTTGCCACTTCCTCAACTTTACGAATGAACAGGCCTTTCTCTTTATTCGACCAGACCACATCCAGTGCCGACTTCAAGCGAACCTGCGCCTGTGAAGCAAAGTGTTCTGCGCAACTTGGAAAGGCTTTGAAAAGCGTTTGAAGTGCCGAGTGTGGAATCACATAAAGTAAGGTGTTTTCGATTGCGACAGCTCTATAGCCTTTTTCGTCGTTGACTTCAGAATCTAAGAACGTAAAGCCAAACAAATCTTCACTGCCTAGACGGGCACGAAGCACACCATCCGATTTTCGTTGCTCCATAGAGCCCGTTCGAATGATATAGAGCGATTTTTCCTTCCCAGACTCACACAAATCGACCACATCTCCCTTGCCGAGATAAGTAATTTGCACGTTAGAGGCAAGTTCGCGAAGTGCTTGTTTAGGGATCTTATCGAATGGGTCGATTTGACCTATGAATTGAAGAATATTTGGCAGTAGAGACTGGGGCATAATCACACTCACAATAATTTAATTAGTATTATTATATAACTTAAAATACTGGTTACTAGTGCTTTTAACGAAACAGCAAATAATAGATTAAATATTGGACACCAGTCAGGTTTTCATCAAATTTGGATGCAAAAAAAGCACGTATCAAACGTGCTTTTTAGAGGTCACTGCTGAAATTAGCTTTTGAATAACCGTAATTTTAACTTTGACTACCCTAGTTTTACGAGAATGCCCTCTCGTCGATAATGCAAAACGATCAAAGCTAAAATAACAGTGAAAACAATTAACTAGCGGCTGGTAATCTGTGGTTTGTTTCTAACAGGTGACTTGCTGACGCGTGGCGTGCTTTGTCACTATTACCTGCCATGATTGCTTCATAAATCTGGCGGTGTTCGTTAATACAAGTACTTCCCTCTTCAGAAGAGTGAGAAATAAAGTTAACAAACATGGTCGTTAAGATGTTACCAAATGGAAGATAGAAGTCGTTACCTGTTGCATTGAAGATCAGGCTATGGAACTTCATGTCGATATCTAGCCAACGCTCTTGATCAAGCGTTTCTTCGCTAGAAATTTCTACCATTTGTTGGAAAATACCAGACAGCTCAATGCGTTGTTCTGCACTCGCGAACTGAGCAGCTAAAGCACACGCTTCTGGTTCAATCGCGCGGCGTAAACCCAAAAACTGATGACAGAATTGGTCTGTATCGGCCAAACCGTCCATCCATTCGATCAATTGTGGATCTAAGAAGTTCCAGAATGCACGGTCAACAACGCGAGTACCGATCTTAGGACGAGATTCTAATAGGCCTTTTGAAGTCAGAAGCTTAACCGCTTCTCTTAATGCTGTTCTACTGATACCAAATTGCTCACACAGAGCCATCTCACCAGGGATAATAGAACCTTGAGGCAAATTGCCCGACAAAATACCACGGGCGATTTCACGTGCAACTTGCACATGAAGGCTTCGCTTAGAGCCTGAAATAGAATTGAAAGAGCCAGCCATGTGTCTACTTACCGATTAGATATGTATTATTTAACTCGGACTATAGCACTGATTTATATCTTCACCAACACAGCATCAGAATAACGTGAGGTCACTACCAGTAAAGGTTGGAGCAATATTTCACAAACCTGCTCATCTTTAGGTTTATAAAACCAATTCAACCTATTAATTCATACAAATAGTTCTCATTTACTATTTCAATGTATGCGTGAACTCACAAAACCACCCTTACTCTCACTATTTATGTCGGTAATAACCCGTTTTTAGATAAACACCCTTGAATATAGCAAGTGTTATTGTATGATTTATTGGCGTGAATAATCTACAATATAGGCGGCTCTGATGTTTAACGATTTAAAAGGCAAACGCATTCTAATTACTGGCTCTACTGCTGGTATGGGTTTAGCTACCGCACGTGTCTTTGCAAAATACGGCGCAAAAATCGGCATCAATAGTCGTGCTTTCAGCCCAAAAGTCGATGACGTTCTATCTGAACTTACCGCACTGGGTGGCGATGTTGCCTTTTTTCCTGCAAACCTAATGGACACATTAGAGTGCGAAAGGTTAGTCAAAGAGTTCACTGATCATTTTGGTGGCATGGACGTGTTGATTAACAACGCCGGTGGCCTTGGTGGTCGCGCCAATCTAGAAAATATCGACGATGAGTTTTATGAGCGCGTAATGAACCTTAATGTTCGCTCTGCGCTGATGACAACCAAGTTCTCTATCCCGCACTTACGCGCCTCTGCTGCTGAGTCCGGGCAAACATCTTGTGTGATTAGCACAGGATCTATCGCCGCTCGCGAAGGCGGTGGTGTTGGTGCAGGCATCTATGCCGCGTCTAAGGCTTGGTTACACGACATTCACCGCAATTGGGTGAAAGAGTTCGCGCAAGACAATATCCGTTTCAACATTGTTTCACCGGGCACTATCGACACCGCATTTCACGATGGCAAGAGCGACGATTTGAAAGCGACCATTGCTAACAACATTCCAATGGGACGCTTTGGCCATATTGATGAAGTTGCCCCTTCATTCGCTTTCTTTGCATCGCACGCTTGCAGCGGTTACATCACAGGTCAAATCCTAGATGTTAACGGCGGACAAATAACGCCCTAGTTAGCTGGTTTATATAAGCTCACTCAGCGATTTAAGTTCGCCACACTATTAAGGTTAACAGACCCGAGTAGATGAGGGAAAACCTCACACTAAATTCGACGTATACACTGACACTAAACACCAGATTCGTCTGGCTTTTAGTGTTTTCAAAGTTTCAATTTCAGGTGGTTTAAATGTCAATATTTACATTGGTGGAAGATTCAAGCCGCCGAATTCATGTTCAAGTGGCGAGACAAATTGCTCGCAAGATCTTGTCAGGCGAGTTAGAAGAAAATCAAAAGTTACCCAGCGAAATGGAGCTGTGCGAAATCTTTGGAGTGAGCAGAACTGCCCTTCGAGAATCAACTAAGCTACTTTCGGCAAAAGGTTTAATCGAGTCGAAGCCAAAAGTGGGCACTCGTATCAAACCGAGAACACAGTGGCACTTCTTGGACCCGCAATTGCTGTACTGGATCCAAGATTTAGAAGATACTAAACCCTTCTTGTCTCAATTTTTAGGCTTAAGAAAAGCGATTGACCCGGAAGCGTGTGCGCTCGCTGCAACCAATGCAACTGTAGAGCAACGCAAAGAGCTTTCGATTCTTTTCCAGAAAATGACCATCGCAGCAAATAGCTTCGATTATGAAGAGTGGACGACCAACGATCACCTGTTTCACCAAACGATTTTCTTATCGACAGGTAATCAATTTTACATTCCATTCGCGAACATTCTGTCGACTATCTTCAAGCAGTTTATCGACCACTCCGCTGAAGGCGGTCGCTTCTGTTTAGAAGAACACAAAGCGATTTACGACGCAATAATGTCTGGCGATACCAAGCAAGCTCGAATTGCTTCTCAAGTCCTGCTAGACGATGAGAACCAAAAGCTCTCTAGGGTTGAATTAGCCATCGCATAACCGAGATTAACCAAACTGACTTGTTTTTCAAAGACACAAGTCAGTCTTGTTTTAGCACCCATTTTTTAACCATCAACTACCGTAGTGTTTTCTTCTTTAAACGCTCTACTCCGCCACCTCAGAGAAAGCTTACGGTTATACACATAAGGTGTTGTTTGTGTCTTCACAATCGTACGTAAGGAAAAATTTCTCTCTCGCCTGGCCCCTCGCCTTAAACGGTATCTTGATGCAGTCGATGTTGATGATCGACACACTGCTTGTCTCTCCTCTTGGTGAAATCCCTTTAGCTGCAATGGGGATTGCGACGACTATCGTTGCCTTTGTACTGGGAATTCAAATGGCGCTGGCAAACGGTACTCAGTTAGTATTAAGCCGCGCAGTGGGCTCTGGCATCGCCGCATCATTATCTAAAGCATTTTGGGCAGGGTTATTTATCAACCTTGGCGTAGCAACACTATTTTGGCTTCTACTTACTTTTTTCGAACAACCCTTGATTCAAGCTTTAACAGATGACGCTTCCCTTCACTTAGAAATCAGCCGCTATCTAGACATCTCGAAATACATCGTTATTTTTACCGCGTTAACGCAGGTGATCATTGCTTTATTTAATGCGCTAGGCAGAACTAAAGTCCCATTCAAAGGTTACTTAATTGAACTGCCTATCAATGCTGTACTCTCATATGTGCTGATTCATGGTTTTTCTAATTTTGAAGGGATTGGAGTACAAGGCGCTGCATTAGGCAGCATTATTGCAATAACGATCCGCTTGCTGTATTTGGTTTTGTGCGTGCATTTAAGCTCAGCGATTTCACTCAAATTAGACGCTCAGCGCTCTGAATTCTTTACCAACGTTCGCCGTCACTTTATCGAAATATTCCCTGTAGCAGCGAACGTGACCATGCTTTTGATTGGCGCAACGATATATCAATTGTTGTATTCGCAACTTAACATCAACGCTTACGTAGCGATTACTTTGGTGATGCCTTGGATCAGGGCTGTCTCTCAATTTATTACCGCTTGGGCTCACTCTTCCGCGATTACTATCAGCCAAGCGATTGGCTCCAAAAAGATGGATGACCTAGTCAAAAACGTCGATACCAGTATCGATATTGCAGTCGTCATTTCTTTCGTTTGTGCACTCTTATTCGCAGGATTAAGTCTGGTCATTGGTGACATTTACCCGAACTTGGATGAATCTACCTATCAAGCATTGGCCGTTATCGCCCCACTCTACATATTCTTGCCAATTGTTCGTGGCTACAACACGGTTCATGGGAATGTACTAAGAGCACTAGGAAAAACGACCGCAGTCTTCAAAATCAACTTTACTGGTCAATGGGTAATTTCAATTCCATTGTGTGCATTGATCATCTTTGGTTTAGATGGCTCTATCTTTTGGGCCTTTGCTATCCAACCATTCGAAGAAGTCGTTAAAGCTTTCCCATTCCGTCACTTAGCTCGAAAGTCTCTAAAGGAGTTTGATGCCGACAAAGCTAAAGAGTTGATGTATGACTAAGTCCGGTATCGAGTCGCCGTCCTAATATCTTTCTACGCTTTCTGATTACAACCTTGTCTTTTGACAAGGTTGTATTGTTTCAGCTGTACCGTTCATTGGTAAGCTTCATTGTACTCTCGCTGATACCCGGCTCATCTTAAATCTCATAGAAAACAAAAAGACCACTCAACATTCGGTTCAGTGGTCTTCGAAAACATTCCTTAAGGCCTGTTTCTAACTAGCCTTATGTACTATTTGCCGTTCAACTTTAGTGCCGAGAAAGTCACACTGTTATAGTCGCCATTCTTTTTATCGACAGCGAAATCGCCAGTACCTCCACAACCTGGCCCCCATACAGGGTGAGAATCGCTCACGCTACATTGGCCGTATGCGCCCGCTTTGTAATAGAAATCATCTTCAGCATAACCCGTTGGTGAATCAAGCTCATCAATACCCTTGCTCAGATCGATTTCATACTTAACCGTATCGTGACGTTCTGTTTCAAACGTTAGGTACATCATGGTGCCTTTCACTTCCACTTTGTAGCTAAACTCTTCACCAAGAGCAATGCCTGCTTCACCCGGTTCCGCTGGGTTTTCCCAAGTGTTACCCCAAACAGGGTAAGCTATATCGGCACGGTTAGGATCTTTTTTCTCTAGGTTACGCTCATAGTTCCAAAATACTGAACCCATTTCTTGGCCAGGAAACTTCTTATAGAAGATCTTTAGTGGTTCATTACCATGCCCGTAACCAGTTCCAGCTTTGATTAACTCATTATGTTTTTTAGCGTGAATCTGACCAACAACCACCGAGTGAGCTGGGTACTTTTCTGGGTACTTAGCGTTAATCGCTACGTGATTCACTTTTAGGGTCGCTTCTAGCGTGCCGCCAACGGCACTGTACTCGCTTGCTGATGGATGGCTAGACAATGCCCATTGGTTTCCTTTGTCCGCCGTATCGATTGAGAAATCAGCACCGCGTGGCATCTGGCGTAACTCAGAGCGTGCGTTTTTCGAGTTCTTCGTGGTAATCGCTTGGTTTTGTACTTCAAAGACGAGATTACCGTCTTTATCAAGGTGGAAGAAATCGCTGTGTGAGTAGCTCATCATTGCCACCCCTTCGATTTCGTCAACACGTCCATCTTCATTAATATCTGAAGGGATCGTTATTTTCCAATTTCGCATATCAAACTTATCAGCGGGAACTGGATAAGACACACCGTTATTTGCAAACGACACAATAGGAACTACTGATAGCAAAGCTACAGCAAGCATATTTTTTTTGAACATCCAAATTATCCTTAATAACAAACGAGTATTTGTAATCCCATTAATATTAACTAGGTGTAAGAAACCTAGTTGGTAATAACAGCTGAATCTTTAATTGAATAAACTAAATTGTAGAAGTGGGCTTCGCTTTCACCATTCTTGAATTGGTTATAAACGCCCGCTTTATAATAGCTAACCATATCTTTCCAATAACTAATGTCATGATTAACAACTGTGCTGTCGTTATGGTTGATAATTAACCTTTGGTTGCCGACATAAATATCGAACTTATCTGTACCTTTTTCAGCTATTGGACCCAGTGGCAATTTTATATAAGCCTTTTTGCATTCCGTTGATCCTTTATTCCCACTATTTGAGCTGCAATTAACGGCATTATTTTTAATGATTGCCCAATACCAATCTGTCTTACCACTTCTGTCGGCGTCATACACCACACGAACTAAAGGATGGGGAATATACCCTTCGCCATGAGAACCTGGCTTTCCGTCGTAGTACGTCCCTTTGTTATGTACTTGCAGATACGTCATTTCATCACGTTTTTTTTCGCTGTTTTTTACCGAATCGCGAGGGTTAATGGGCATGAACTCAGCACTCAAATGATGGTACTTATTAGGCTCATCGACCTTAAAGTTGTCATTAACGCGGATCTCACTGCGATTCTTGTAACCCGCCATTTTAAAGACCAGTGCCTGAGTGGGTTCATCAACATAGAAGTGTTCAAACACAACACCATCAAAATTGCCTTTGCTCGCATAATCTTTCTTGTTGCCAGGTTTACCATCAGGATCTGACATCTGAAGTTTTGACATATTCAAAATATCTCGAAACTGACTGTAGTTGGCTGGAGCTTTCATGTCAGAAGCATAGGCTCCCAAAGAAATTGAAGCAGTTACTGCCAAACATATTACGTTTTTCATTTTTTCCGCGACCATCCATTGGACAAAAATTCTAAGCATGACACTCCCAAAACCACGGCCCATTAAAAGATAAAAGTCATTTATCTGATAGCCGAGCGCTTCCTATTGTCACACCACCCATAAAACATTTGTATTATTTTATCACATGTTTTTTGCTTTTCTCGTCAACATTGGAAAACTGAGAGGGGCGTCATTATTGAGATTAAACACAGCATTAAAAATGGGATATTCATAACGCTTTGCTATAGATAGCGACTTAAATGTTAAATTAACGACCAAAAAACCGCTAATTTTAACAAAAAAGACCATTTATTGTATGTCACATTCCAAAAATGAGTGACTCACCCCTCAATTAATAAACTAGTCAATATTTGATTTATTCGCATTGCAGCCTAGCTCACACTTTTTCATAAGCTTAACATATAAGATTATTGTATGAGTTATTGGGTGGCTCACTAGGAATACCCTACCTTTACTTAACCTTAAATCTAAAAATACGAGAGTAATGATGAAAAAAATGAATATGGTTGCTATCGCAGTGGCAACAACTTTATTTGCAGGAATGGCATCAGCGACAACACTTGATTACCGCTATGAGTATCGTGCAGCGACTGATTATACAAAAACCAACGGCGATGAAGCTCATGTCGACGCTCGCCACCAGCACCGTGTAAAACTAGGTCATAGCTTCAAACTATCAGATAAGTGGAAGCACTCAACTGGCCTTGAAGTGAAATTTCATACTGACGATTCTTACTACGACGCAGATTCTGGTGAAGTTAAGTCAGCAAACAGTAGAAGCTTCTATGACGGCAATTGGTATATTTACGGTATGGAAGTAGAAAATACAGCAACTTACAAAGTCGATAACAACTGGTATCTACAAGTTGGTATGCCGATCGCTTGGGACTGGGATGAGCCGAACTACAACGGCGGTGACTGGAAGATGAAAAAAGTCACTTACAAACCTCAATTCCGTGTTGGTTATAATGCGGATATGGGATTAACGACTGCCATTCGTTACCGTCACGAGTATGCTGATTTCCGCAACCACACTCAATTTGGTGACAAAGATTCAGAGACTGGTGAGCGTTTAGAGTCAGCACAGAAATCAAAAGTCACACTAACGGGTTCTTACAAAATTCAATCTCTACCTAAACTTGGCCTTTCTTACGAAGCTAACTATGTAAAATCGCTAGATAACGTACTTCTATATAATAGTGATGATTGGGAGTGGGACGCAGGTTTAAAAGTAAACTACAAGTTTGGTTCATGGAAACCTTTTGCAGAAATCTGGTCATCTGATATCAGCTCGTCTTCTAAAGATCGTGAAGCTAAATACCGCGTTGGTGTTGCTTACTCATTCTAAATAGTCAAATTAATTAAATTAGCCCTCTCCTCTCGTAAAAATTTGGGCTATTCAAATTACTTTATTTTAAAGAATAGGATGTTCTAATAAATATTAGCTTTATCCTAAAAATATTTAACGACTACTTATTATCTATTTCTTATGTGATTTACATATGGATTTAATATCATAAAGAGAATATTTTATGCAGATTTCTAAAGTCGCTACTGCTGTCGCCCTTTCGACAGGTTTATTATTTGGTTGTAACAGTGATGGTTTACCTATTCCGACGGATGGTTCTACCGATCCTGCAACACCTACCTCAGCATTATTAAATGGTTATTGGGAATTTTCTGATACTTCAGCATTCTCAGCAGCCTATTCATCATCGAGTAGTACTGATTTACCCAACGTATATCGCTTCTCAGCAGATGGTGAGACACTTTATTACTACACTGACAATTCAGCTGACACCACACTCGGTGAATACGAACGATTTGAAACCACTTATGAAGAGACAATTGAAGATGATACTTCAGGTCAAGTTGCGTTCACGCTATTCAATAATGATGGTTCAGTAAGCACAATATCCGTAGATGGTGATTACTCCGCAGCTGACGGTGGGCTTAGTATTGGCGGCAACATTCCTATTTCAGGTACCGACCACAGCGAAAATACTGAAGTTACGAGTTCTGCAGACACAGCAGATGAAGCTTCAGGCGTTAATAATGCCGCTCAAATTTTAGATACATTAACCGATGATACTGGTGAGTTGAGACTGAAGATCTTAAACACGAGCTCTACGGTCGGCAAAACGATTTCTTCAGGTAAGTTAACTGTTGATCTAACCTACCAACATAATCCAGATAGCACTCAAGTTGATGAAGGTCAGAACAACTCTTATATTTCGCTTTATTCAACCAATGATGAGAACGATAAAGTAAGCAACGCTTATCATCACGGTGACATAGCGATTGGTGACGGTATTATTCAATTCCGCGACGCTTCTGGTTCACTAACTGCGACTGGCGGTACCTTTGATGCAAACAGCACGTTTGATGCAACTGTCGAGGTGGTTTGGACGCCAACGTCACATACCTTTACCATCAATGGTGAAACCTATACTGGAGCGGTCTCATCAAATAGTTCAGGTGAAGTTCAAGTTATTGCCCTTCGTCTAGGTACAAACAGTGGCGTAACGCCATATGAACTGATTGCCGACAACCTAAAAGTATACTCACTTAATGAGTCTACTGGAGAGTATGTTGAAGAGTTCAAAGACACTTTCAATGACTACTCCGTTGGATATAACTTAAACAACAACCCGTATAACAGTAGCACTTCTGAAGCTACGGTTATTAGTTTGACTGGAGAGGCTCCTGTCGATCCAGAAAACCCAGAGCCGCCAGTTGGAGACTTTCCGGTTGCGTTAAATGAGTACACTTTTGATAGCTCCGATTATGCAGTAGATAGCGGCAGTGCTAAAAATGATCTAACGAGTAAGTCAGGATCTCCTTTAATCACAACGACAGCAGGCGCAGCTGGTACAGGTGCAATGCATATTGACCAAGATTCAGCTACAGGTGGTGGCTATGGTTACGTGTACTACAATGCAACTTCTGAAACTACTACTGGTGCTCAAGTAATTGAAGGGTCATTTTCTGTAGAGACAGTAATCAAAGCAGATCGTTTTGGGTACTCTTCAGACGTTTCACTTGTTGATTTCGCGGAAACAAGTGATTACTTAGGGTTTAAGCTCTACCTAGAGTCATCAGACAACTCAATCAAGTTTAAGGTGTATGGAGGCCTTGATGCAGAGGATAATGGCTTAAGTACCGAAGCGAAATCTAGTGAAGGAGACGTATACCTTGTTGAAGATAATTGGTACCACATCTTGGCGACATACAGTCACTCAGACTCGACTGCTAACTTGTATATCGATGGTACTCTTGTTCACTCGAAAAGTGTCGATTTCGATGTTGTTGAAAATACAACAGATGACAAGTTTATTCTTTTAGGTGGTTCTTCTAGTAGTGATAAGAACTTTGATGGTTCAGTTGACAATATCGCAGTTTGGAATGAAGTACTTACTGATGAACAAATCCAAGAGCGTGTAGCTCAGTTTACAGCTGAGTAGTGCCTATTTAGTTCTGCCAAAAGCCTCTAGTTTTGCTAGAGGCTTTTTTGTACCGGTTGTCCCGTCCTGAAATG
>NZ_JBFRSC010000051.1:0-128075 GCF_041473335.1 Vibrio sp. 10N.222.55.C7 | reverse complement strand
CAATCGTACAATTTACTTAACAAAGTGGCTTCGGGCTTGTTCAACACTCGGGATTTAGTGTTGGCTGCGCAACACCTTAATCCTTATTTGTTATGCAGCGTTACTCCGCTTTTGTATCAAGAACGAAATAATAGTCCTCGGCTAAGACTTCTACCATCATGTCTAATGTTTCTTTAACAGTTGAATTCAATTGTGTCTCGGACCCTGCAATTGCCATTGTAATATTGTAAGGCTTTGGTTCCCCTTTATCCCACAATACTGATGGATACAACCTAAGAGAAAGCAATCCGTAGTTTATTTTAGTTGTATCGTTGTATTTAAATAATTCCAGCTGTATATCTACATAATTATAATTGAGATCTTCAGCGTTCTTAATCACTTTTATATCTCTAATAAAGTTACGAAGCTTCAACTTAAAGTATCTTTCCACTTCCGACTCCGATATAAATCTGGTGGCATTTTCATTTAAGGAAATACTTAATTTTTGTTGGTCGTAATGAGTAAGCCAACTATAACTACTGACAGCTTGGTCTGGATATTTTTGCGAAGGACGCTCAACCGAAGCTCCGAAAGCAGTTGAAGTAAACGCCAATAAGAGAACTAATATTTTTTTCATTGAATCCACTTAAATCAAGAAATTTGGAGATACTCTTAACATATCATCGAACATTAATTTATCCATTGACCTAAAACAAGCAATAAATGCAATAAGCCGCATAACAGCTATATTAGACAGAAAAATTCTGCATTTAATTACAGAATCATTCTATCTAGTTTCATATGGTCAGAACTCTACCATAATTAATCACCGCATTTCAGTGACTTAAAACATAGATAAACTCATTGAATGATAAAATGCAGAATATTCCTATATAGTATGGATTTCGTAAAACTTACAGCCAACTGTATATAATCGCAGTACCCCTACACCTACCCAAACACAAAAAAGCCTGCCATTTATGCGAACATAAATGGCAGGCTTTATACGTGAGTTAAGGTTGTGAGTGGCTAGCTTATGCGGCTTCGAATGCGAGAGCTTTCTTCTCTACTTGGCGGAAGATCAGCGTTAGTATGCCGTTTACTGCTAAGTAGAATGCGCCGGCGATACCAAACACAGTAAGTGTGTCGTAGGTTTGGCCGTTGATACGCTGAGCGTAACCCATCAAATCCATGATGGTGATGGTGCTTGCCAGTGACGTACCTTTGAAAACTAGAATCACTTCGTTTGAATAAGCAGGAACCGCGCGGCGCAGTGCGTATGGCAGTAACACTTTAAGCGTTGCGATTTTGTCCATACCTAGTGCACGACACGCTTCCCACTGCCCTGCTGGAATGGCGTTGAATGCGCCTCTGAACAGTAGCGTGCTGTATGCCGCGGTGTTCAAAGCTAATGCTAACATTGCGCAGAACCAAGGTTGGCTTAACCAAGTCCACATGAAGCTTTCACGAATCCAATCGAACTGACCCGGGCCGTAATACACCAAGAAGATTTGAACCAACAATGGTGTGCCAGTGAACAGCGTGATGATGCCACGAGTGAACCAGTGAATCGCCGGTATTCTTAGAATTAGCGTTACCGTCATCAGCAGTGACAAGATACAACCAACAAGCAATGAAGCACCTGTGAGTTGAAGACTGGTCACTAAGCCTTCAAGCATTTGAGAGAGGTATTGTTGATTCATGCCATTGCCCCTTTGTTACCCAAACCTTGAATAGAGAACTTACCATCAATCACTTTTACCAATCTTTGTGTGATTAAAGTGATGACCAAGTAGATTGCTGCTGCTGTCGCGTACCAAGTAAATGCTTCGTGCGTTGCAGCGGATGTTAGTTGTGCTTGTTTCAACAAATCCGTTACGCCAATCAGCGATACTAATGCAGTGTCTTTCAGTAACACTAACCATTGGTTGGTTAACCCTGGTAGTGCGTGTCTTACCGCTTGAGGTAATACGATACGAAAGAATGCACGAGACTGAGAAATACCAAGCGCGCTTGCTGCTTCTCTCTGCCCTTTGCTTACTGCTTTTAATGCACCACGCAAGGTTTGCGAAGCGTAAGAAGCAAAGATAAGTGACAGTGCAACAACACCAGATAAGAACGGGCTCACTTCTATGAAGTCGCCAGTGATCATGAACAGAACTTGTGTCGAACCAAAGTAGATAAACAGTACGACCAGAATTTCTGGTAAACCACGAACAATCGTCACAAATGCAGTCGTTGGCCATTTGATTGCAATACGACGAGACATCTCACCACTTGCAAACAAAACTGCTAGAACCAATCCAACCAATAGGCTTACGAATGCAAGCTGAACAGTCATCCAGCTTGCTTCGACGAGCCCTAAAGAGTAACCCGTTAATTCCATAAATTACTTACCGAAGTACTTGTTGAAGATCTTATCGTATTCGCCGTTCGCTTTTACTGCTGCAAGTGCAACGTTAAGCTGGTCTACAAGTTCTTGGTTGCTCTTGTTTACTGCGATGCCAAAGCCGTTACCGAAGTACTCTTGGTTTGTTACTTGGTCGCCTACGTACGTTAGGTTGTCTTCTTTCTTGAACCATTCTGCTACAACGGCTGTGTCACCGAATACAGAATCGATACGACCGTTCTTCATGTCGATGAATGCATCTTGGTAGCTTGAGTAAGGTACCGCTGTTACGCCAGTCATTTGCTCAAGTAGGAAGCTCTGGTGAGTAGAACCGTTTTGAACGCCAACACGCTTACCTTCTAGTGCTGCTTGGTCTGCTACTTTGCCTTCGAAAGAAATGAATGCTGCAGAGTTATCGTAGTATGCGTTAGAGAAGTTCACTTGTTTAAGACGCGCTTCTGTGATGTCCATTGCCGAGATAGCGGCATCGTAACGTTTGAATTTAAGTGCAGGGATCAAGCTATCGAATGCTTGGTTGTGGAAAGTACAGGTCGCTTTCATCTCTTCACAAAGTGCGTTTGCTAGGTCTACGTCAAAACCTTGGATTTGGTTGTTCTCATCCATGTATTCGAATGGTGCGTACGTTGCTTCCATTGCGAATTTGATTTCTTCTTGAGCTGCTGCGTTGAAAGAAGCAAGGCCGATAAGTGAAGCTAGTAGAATCTTTTTCATTTTGTTACTCCGAATACTGTGTAATAGCGGCCTGTGGCCATTCTTATAATTTGATTGTTTTAATTTAGCTAAATCTAGTGAGTCAACTTTCTTTTAATAAGTGACTTACTTAATGAGTCAAATATTCAGCAAACTCAGGTGTCTGCGGATTAACGAATGAATCGCTGGTGCCGTGTTCAACGATGTACCCTTTCTCTAGGTACAGAACGTGACTAGCAATCTTCTTCGCGAAATCGACTTCGTGCGTCACGACCACTTGGGTAATGCCCGTTCCGCTCAATTCTTTAATAATGCTCACGACTTGGTTGGTGATCTCAGGATCAAGCGCCGCTGTTGGTTCATCAAACAACAACACATCCGGTTTCATCATCAGCGCACGTGCAATCGCAACACGCTGTTGTTGACCGCCAGACAGTTGAAGTGGCCAAGCGTCTGCTTTGTCGGCAAGTTGAAGTGTCTTTAGGACTTCTTGCGCTTGCTTAATCGCTTCTTGCTTATCCAAACCCGCCACTTTGGTTGGTGCTTCAATCAAGTTTTCCATCACCGTCATGTGTGGCCATAAGTTGTATTGCTGGAACACCATGCCGACTTTACGACGAAGTTTAAGCCCCTGCTTCTCTTGGATTTGGCTTGAAAAATCGAATTGCTCATTCGCAATGTCTAATTCGCCGTTGTCCGCGATTTCTAGCAGGTTCAATACACGCAGTAATGAACTCTTGCCCGCGCCGCTTGGGCCAAGCAATACCAAGGTTTCGCCACTCTCACAGTCGAAACTAATGTCGTGAAGAACTTGGGTATCACCGTATGATTTGTTGATGCTCTTTACTTGAATACTCATGCCACAATACTGCATTAATTGTCATTTGTTGGTTATTCTATTCAATCCGAGGTTTTATGCAAGAAAAATGTATAAAAAACTACTTTGTTGAATTTTTGTAACAAATATTCCACAAAAAACAGTCGCTATAACTGGTCTTACAACCAAAACTTACAAGTCATTGATAAAGCTAATATCGAGATAAATAGCAAACGTTTTGCTATCAATTTATAAATCATCGCACGGTTGCTTGTTTATGTGTGCACTCTCCTATCAACGCTAATTTACTTGCATAAAAATTAGGGTTAAATAGCTTGATTTCCTATCCAACTGACTGGATCAAAATGCTTAGTTTTCCTTTAAGGTCGTTTCGAATTATTCACTTAGTGTTGATGAAATATTGGAAATTGAGTTTCCTAGGGAGCGTCACAGCGCAATAAATGCTTTAATGGGTTCGATTATCAACAACAATTACTGCCCAGCGAACAACGCGCAGTACAGGCAATAAGTCATAAAGCAATTAGCAACAAGCAACAAGCCATCTATTTTTAAAGCGACAACACATTAAGGCAGTCATATGCAAAACGATGTCTCTTCTACGCTCGACTCGAACCAGCGACAGACTCAGCGATCGACTCAACAAGCGCCAGAACCCAAACCTGAGAAAAAAAGCCTCAGTATTTTGTTTGAGCTGAGTAAATTCATTCAGCCTTATAAAGGTCGTGTTATTGCTGCGTTGATCGCGTTGATCTTCACAGCGAGCTTAACCCTTTCAGTCGGACACGGTATTCGTCTTCTTATCGACCAAGGCTTCAGCCAACAATCGTTGTCAGACTTAGGCAGCGCGATTCAATTCATCATGGTGGTGGTCGTGCTGATCTCGATTGGCACCTTCTTCCGCTTCTATTTGGTCTCTTCTGTTGGTGAGCGAGTAAGTGCGGATATACGCCTGTCGGTTTTCAATCACGTGGTGACGCTGCACCCGAGTTACTTTGAAACCAATGGCAGTGGCGACATCATGTCGCGAATCACCACGGATACTACTCTGCTTCAAAGCATCATAGGTTCATCGTTCTCTATGGCGATGCGCAGCGCGTTGATGTGTATTGGTGCAATCATCATGCTGTTTGCGACCAATATTAAGCTGACGTTGATTGTATTGGCCTCGGTGCCATTTATCTTGATTCCGATCCTTGTTTATGGGCGCCGTGTAAGAGCCCTATCTCGCCAAAGCCAAGATTCCATGTCTGATGTGGGTTCTTACGCAGGTGAGGCAATTGAGCACATTAAAACGGTGCAAAGCTACAGCCGAGAAGAGCAAGAGAAAGCATCATTCGCGGTAGAAGTGGAAAAGGCGTATGAGATTGGTCGCCAGCGTGTAAAACAGCGCGCGATTCTTATTTCTGGCGTTATCGTGATTGTATTTAGTGCTATTGCAGGCATGCTTTGGGTTGGCGGCAGTGATGTTATCAACGGCACTATGTCGGCTGGTGACTTAGCGGCGTTTGTGTTCTACGCAATTATGGTTGCTTCATCGTTAGGTACGATTTCTGAAGTGATGGGTGAACTGCAACGCGCGGCAGGTGCGACCGAGCGATTAATCGAGATCCTACAAGTTGAAAGCCATATTGTTGCGCCAGTTGCGAATCCAACTTCGCTTGCTAACGTAACGCCAGAAGTTGCATTTGATGATGTGACCTTCTGTTATCCATCAAGACCGGACCAACCCGCAACAAGCAACCTCACGCTTACTGCCCATGAAGGCAAAGTGTTGGCACTGGTTGGCCCGTCTGGCGCAGGTAAAACTACCCTGTTCGAACTGCTGCAACGTTTCTACGACCCACAAGTGGGTAAGGTCACATTAGGCGGTGTTGAACTGAATCAGTTTGATCCTAACGAGCTAAGAAAGCAGATGGCATTGGTACCGCAACAACCTGCTCTGTTCAGTAACGATGTGTTCCATAACATTCGCTACGGCAACCCGCAGGCAACAGACGAGCAAGTGATCGAAGCGGCGAAGAAAGCGCACGCACACGAGTTCATTCAAAACCTACCTGATGGCTACAACAGCTTTCTTGGTGAGCGTGGTGTAAGGCTTTCTGGCGGACAGAGACAGCGTATTGCTATCGCACGTGCCATCTTGAAAGATCCGAATATTCTATTGTTGGATGAAGCAACCAGTGCACTAGACAGTGAAAGTGAGCATCACGTACAACAAGCGTTAGAAGAGTTAATGCGTGGCAGAACGACGATCATTATCGCCCATCGATTATCAACAATTAAACACGCCGACCAGATTGCGGTGCTCGATAAAGGACAGCTAGTAGACATCGGCGACCACCAGTCTCTCATCAATAGCTGCGAATTGTACCAACGCTTGGTTGAGCTGCAATTCAAACACCTTAGTGCCTAACCATTGCGTGCAGGTGTAACTAAGTGACTGACATTGTGTGGTTTCGAGCTTCAAAAACTTGAATCACACGTGTTGCAGTTTTGTTAATTTGACGGTAGGGTTTTTATTCCAATAACAACTTACCCCGATGAAGGGTAAGTCGATAACGTTAATTACACAGATAAGCATAAGAGAGTTCGCATGGAAGCACTATTATCTGACTACCCGGTAGTAACAGAAATCCCTGTCGCTTGGGGAGAAATGGACGCACTCAATCACGTTAACAACGCTGTATATTTTCGCTATTTCGAAACCGCTCGCTTAGATTTTTTCAAGCACGTCGAGCTGATGGAAGAGATGGCGATTACCAAAGTTGGTCCTGTTCTTGGTGACACTTACTGTAAGTATTTCCGCCCAGTCACGTATCCAGATACCTTGATGGTCGGCTCACGTGTTACCGATATTCAAGATGACCGATTCACCATGGAATACGCGATTGTCAGTAAGGCTCAACAGAAACTGACGACCGTTGGCACTGCGACTATCGTGATGTTTGATTTTGCTTCAAACCAGAAAGCCCTGCTCTCGCTGCGCTTAACCAATGAAATCGAAAAGATGAACACGTTGAAAAGCCCATGCTTCAAACAAGAAGCCGTGACAGAATAACGTATTCGTTGGTTGAGAAAGATTCAGAAAGTTTCAGACATTAAAAAGGCCACTCGATTGAGTGGCCTTTTGTTTATTGGTTCAGAGTGCTTATAAGCGGTTGAGCGTTATAAACCTTGAACGCTCTTTGCGTTAGAAGCTATAAACCTTACAGCCCATAGACATTGAACCCTATAAACCTTGTACGCTATAGACCTTGCACGTACTGAGCATTAGTTCGAACTTCAACCATCTGCTCTAGGTTCTGTTGTGAACCTTCAACGCCGTTCAGTAGCGCTTCGAAATGCTTGATAAGCTCAACTTTGTCTTTCACTTCTTTAGAACCTGCACCGATGTTGGTTAGGTCAATGAAGAACTCGTCGAACAGACCAGAGAAGTCAGTTACTGCGTCGTGGTTCAAGAACTGCTCGTGGTTGTAAATGCTTGGGTAGCCACCCTTCTGTTTATCAACCGCAAAAGAGATGCCTTTCACGTTGGTAATCGTGGTCGCTTTCTCACACTTCAACATACAACCTGCTTCGATGCTTGGCTTGTTACAACCCACGGTTCTTTGGAAGAAACACTGACGGCTGGTCATCATCAAGATTGGGTGGTAAATGCTGTAGAACAGTTTGAAGTTCTCTGGGCGACGAATATGACGAATCTGACCTTTGTTGATCTCGTTCGAAATGAATGCGCCTGCACAGTTCAGCTCTTCTTTCAGAGTAACCAGTGCGTGAGAGTTGGTCGTGTTCATGAACGGGCCTGCAACCCACTCAATACCCATCTCGTAAGCTTTGTAAGCAATACCCGTGTTGTTGGTTACGATGCGAGCTGGCTTGATCTCTTCAAGAATACGAACCGCTTCGTCGTAATCTTTACCGATCAATACCGCTGGGAACCAAGGAATCAAACGTGGGTTTGCTGCCAAGATGTCGATGTACTTGTTACAACGCTTCTTGAAGCTTTCTGGAAGTTTGAAGTAAACATCCGCGTCAGTCACGTCACACAGGTGTAAGTCTTCTACATCGGCGATAAGCATCGACATAGTCGGCTTCTCGTTCACTTTAGGGTGCTGAGGCAGTGCTGGCACTTCAACGTGCTTAATCACTTCCACAGAGCCATTCAGAATGAAGTCGATCTCGTCTTTTAGGTCTGAAACTTCTTTTAGAGGAATCAACAAGCCTGCATCCACTTCACTGAAGTCGTGGCTTTCTAGCGTGTGAACTGCACTCTTCACGTTTTTGAAGCGCTTCTCAAGTAGCTCTTGAGTAATCGCCTTCTCTTCAACCGCTTTCAATAGCGATTTAGATTGAAGAGTAAAGTTCTCTTTTGGCGTGTTCACAGTCACCGTAAATGGTTGACCCACTTTTGCGCTGAACGACAGTACTACTGGTGTCTTGCGAATATCAAGGAACTCGATCTTGTCACGCATTTCGTTACCAAGAACGTCTTTCGCTTGGTGAAGTTCGTTGGTCACTTCTTGAATCTGTACAACTGAGATTTCGTTGTTCTGCTCCGTCGCTTTTTCAACAGCGTAGTTCATGCTGTTGTCGCGCGGGTTATCGATGAACATGTCTTTCGTTAGGTTGCCCTTTAGGAAAGAGTTGGTGAAATCACGGTTGAATACTTTGTGCAGGTTCGAATCGTCTTCGATCAACAAACCACTTTCTACAAAGCTATCAATCTGTTTACGCCATGTGTCTACCACAGTGTAAACGTAGTGTGCGCCTTTAATACGGCCTTCTACTTTCAATGAGTCGACTTTCGCATCAACCAATTCAGGTAGGTCGTAGTAAGCTGAGTTATCTTTCAGGTTAAGTGGGAACTTGTTGCCCGCGTTGGTGATTTCGTACTCATCACGACACGCTTGGCTACAACGGCCACGGTTACCTGAGTTACCCACACTTACTGAGCTTGAGTAACATTGACCAGAGAATGCGATACACAGAGCGCCGTGTACGAACACTTCGGTTAATACGTCGTGATCGTGTGCCACTTCCGTCAGCATCTTGATTTCAGGCAGGTTCAACTCACGAGACAAGTTAACGCGCGTCGCGCCAATCTTAGACAAGAACTTAATCTGGCCTTCGTTGTGCGTAGTTAACTGAGTCGACGCGTGAACGTCTAACGATGGGAAATGCTTCTTAACCAGGTTGAATAAACCCAAGTCTTGAACAATGATGCCGTCCACTTTGGTGTTCACAAGCTGGTTCAGCAGTTTGGTGATGCTCTTAGTCTCGTGCTCCAGTAGCACAACGTTAAGAGTCAGGAACACTTCACAGCCGTATTCATGAGCAAGGCGAATCACACCATTCAATTCGTCTAACGACAGGTTAGAGGCTCTGTTACGAGCGTTGAATGTGTCTAAACCACAATAAACTGCATTAGCACCCGCTACGATGGCGGCTTTTATCGCTTCTACATCGCCACCTGGGGCTAATAACTCAATTTTTCTGCTCATTTTTGAAGTCGCTCACTTACTTATAATTTTTAAGCCGCGTATTCTACCCACATCACGATCTCTTTACCACCGTACAACACTTTTCAAACTAAATGACCTCAATAATGCCGAACGAATCCGATCTACCTATCCTTTATTCTTTACGCCGTTGCCCTTATGCAATGCGCGGACGAATGGGCATCGCACTATCACAGCAAAAAGTGTTACTTCGAGAAATCGTTACCAAAGACAAGCCTAGCGAACTATTGGCCAGTTCGCCAAAAGGAACAGTGCCTGTATTGGTGTTACCCAATGGACAAGTCATTGAACAGAGCTTGGATGTGATGAACTGGTCACTTCAACAAAACGATCCTCAAGATCTTCTGCGTTCAAGCAATCCAACGCTTAGCGAACAAGTTCAGCAGCTCATTAAAACCAACGATGAAGAATTTATTGGTCACTTAGAAAGGTATCGTGCATCGGTTCGTTACCGAAACATCGATGTTGAACAACGCCGACAAGCCTGCGAAACCTTCATTAAGCAGTTAGAAGTGCGACTTACCGATCAGCCCTACTTTTTTGGAGAAAGCCCAAGCTTGGCCGATTTTGCGGTGATGCCTTTCGTCAGTCAGTTTGTGCGAGTCGAAAAGAAGTGGTTTGTGAAATCGGAATATCAAAACGTAGGACGTTGGTTAAGAGCGCACCTTGAAAGTAAGCTCTACACCCAAGTCATGAAGCAATACCCTTTGTGGAATGAAACCAAGCAAGATTGTCTTTTTGGATAACTTAAGAGAATTTTGGGTGACTTAAGGGTATCTAGGGTGATCTAGGGGAATTCTGGAATAGATAATTCCTAGGTATTAAAGTAGTTACGTGACACTGTATCTTCTTTGTAAAGAACAGATATTCAAAGGCTTAACTGGGATTCCGTTGTCTCTTTACCGGTAACTACTGTCTCTTAACTGGCAAACACAGTCTAAGCTAAGCCTTTTGTTCATTTTAAACCAATCACTTAATCGCAATCGAAATCTCGACTTCAGTTTCACCTTTGTATAGTTCAAAATCTGTCGTGTAAGTTCTCACATGTGGGCAGTCTGCTGCGTTGAAATACGCCCACACTTCACCCCATAGGTCGATCACAGCTTGCGGTAATTCACCCTCAGCAGAAAACGTTAAGTACTTGCCTGCTTCGATATTGGTTTCAACTAGATTATCTAAACTATTATCGGTAAGCGCATTGGTACACGCGATAACATCAAACTCGCCCGTAAAATCTGACTCGTAGTTGGTGTAAACGCCGTATACCTTTGAGTCTGGGGTCAGCTTAGGAAAAGCTTGTTCGAAAAAGCCTTGCCACAATTGCCCAATTTGCGCCTTAGCCGGATCAACCTCATCGGTATTGTTGGTTCTTACCGAGAAACCATATGCTTTTACCGCTTCTAATATTTGTTCTTTCACTCTTCTATTTCCTAAGCCATTTTCTTAAACCAGAAGGTTCAGTACGCGTTGAATCGAATTCTAATCTTGAATCTCTTTGTGTCCACATTTTTCACAGACAAGGTGACGAGAAAACTCATCCATTGACGCGACAAACGGGCCAAGGAACCAACCTTTTATCATGCCTGCCCAAAACTCACTTCGCTTTTGGTTAGGTTTGTCTGCAAACGCACTCGTCTTTCTGACCAACACAACAACATGTTGTGTCTCTTCTCTGCACGCGGTGCAATAGCATTGTTCTATGGTTCTATTCATTTGAAAGCCTATGACGTTTTGAATGAAACATGCTGAAAGTGAGGGTTGTCGACACAGACATCCAATGTCGCTATTTGAGTTAATACGACAAGTTGTTGCTCGCCTTGAGTACTGACTTTAATGCACTCTTCACGGCTGTCATTGCGCTGGGTATCTAACCCGACACATTCAATCTGCTCGCCAGACTTCAGCGTTAACTTGATTGGGTATCGGTGCATACACACAATTTCAATATAATCGTAATCGTTGCAACTAATCATAATACCCCTCCAATTCATCCACCACGCTAATGCGACACGCCATACTATGCAATATGCATATAATCAATAAGTTACTCGTATCACAATCGCATTGCCATAATCAGATTATTGAGTAATTTGTTAAATTTAATCTCGTTCTCACCATTCACATTTCATCTGTGAACGACAATTTAAGGCTTCAAGAATCCTTTCCAATAATGGTACAAACCACCAATGTCTGAAGAACACATTAGCGACATTGCGCCTTTGATTTGTTCTTCGCTCCATTCCCACCATTTCATTTCTAGCAACTGAGCGATTTCAGTCTCATTGAAACGATAACGGATATGGCGTGCTGGGTTTGAACCGACAATCGAGTATGGCGCGACATCTTTAGTCACAACCGCTCGACTTGCGATGATGGCTCCGTCACCAACCTTAACACCACTAATGATCATGGCTTCTGTACCAATCCACACATCGTTACCAATCACGGTATCACCAGAGCGTTCAAAGCCGTCTATCGCACCTTCAAACTTCTCATCGTCTTGATAGAAAAACGGGAAGGTACTCACCCACTGATTTTGGTGGCCTTGGTTGCCCGCCATCATAAACACAGCGCCAGAACCAATCGAACAATAGCTGCCGATGATCAGCTTATCGATGTCGGTTCTATCCGGTAATAGCTGTGCTCGCCCACGATGATGTTTGGGTTGGTCACTTGTTCTTTGAGTGACTTTCCAACAAACGGGCTCTCAAAATAGTTTTTCATTTTTGTACTCTTAGTTTCGTTCTTTTAGTTAGGTACTTTTGTTGCGTGTCTATGGTTTTAACTTGTTTATCTTAGTGTAAAGGCAAACGTGCCCTATCGACCGCCTGCAATATCAATAAATGAGCCGGTGACATACGAAGCTTCATCCGATAATAACCATGCGATAGAGTTCGCGACTTCTTCTGGTGTGCCACCTCGTTGTAACGGTAACTGTGAAGCTAGTCTGTCTACGCGATCTGGCTCTCCGCCGTCTGCGTGCATCTCAGTATAAATACAACCTGGCCTTACGCCATTCACTCGGATGTTACGTGAAGCCAATTCAAGCGATAAGCCTTTGGTGAGTGAATCCATCGCACCTTTCGATGCAGCGTAATCCACATACTCAAACGGTGCGCCAGTACGAGAAGCGGCAGACGATACATTCACAATCGAACCCGCGCCATCGGCTTGTTTGATAAAGGCTTTACTGCACAGAAAGCAGCTTGATACGTTGGACTTCATCACCTTTTCAAAGCGATCCAATTCAATATCAACCAATGGTGACTGGGTAAACAAGATCCCGGCATTATTAACCAAGTGAGTCACTGGACCTAGCTTGTTACGAGCAATCTCGAATAAGGATTTCACGTCCGATTCAACAGACACATCCGCACGCACACTAATCGCGGTTCCGCCTTGTTCGCGAATCTCATTCACTAGATCTTCAGCTCGCGACTCATTGTGTATGAAGTTAACGCATACAGCATAGCCTTGACTGGCCAACAATTTAGACGTCGCTGCGCCAATGCCTCGGCTTCCGCCGGTTACAATCACTACCTTGTTCAATGAAACCTCCTAATGTTTACTTATTCTGTGCAACCTGATTATTCGATACGACCTAGTTGTTCGTGACAAACTAATCGTATCGATACAAACTAATTGTTCGATACGATCTGAACCCACTGCGATCGCCACGCCGGCGCTTCGAATGGTTCTGGCCAAAACTCAGTTTGCTTTTGAATTAAACCATCAACAACCGTGTGAAAGGTGATCACTCGGTCTTTCAGCACACTGTCAGTAACTGAAATGTCCGTTACTACCGTATCACCTTCACAGACAATCGAATTGAGCGTGAATTCCCAAACACCATTGGCTGGGTATTCAGTATTGATTGCAGTGAAGTTGTCGCGCCCTAACGTCAATTCAGACGACTGCGGCCAATAGCCTTCAAAATCTGCGGTTAGCCATTCACCTGCCTTTGCAAAATCATTACTGCGCATTGCATCCCAAAATCCCAATACCACTTGTTTTGGTGTCATTATTCTTCCTTAAAGTTATTTACGTGTGGTGATTTTTAAATGTCTGCTTCGTTATGCGTACTTGCTAATGATCGTTAAAAGATCATCGACACTGTTAGCACTGTAATCGGGCTTGGTTTGCCAATTTTCAGGTTTCGATCGGCTATAACCTGCTGCAACGGCAATCACTTTTGCGTTTTTACCCAGCGCGGCTTCAATATTGCGAGCAAACTGTGTGTCCGCTTCATGGTCACCGATGTACATCAAACAAAGCTCGTTAGTCGGATCGGCGCCAAATATGTTCTCGACACATTTCACACCACCAAATGGATGGGGTTTTTGGTTACCGTTCGAGACATCGTCATAGCCCACGACCGATTTAAACAAATCACCAATGCCATAACTGTCGAGCACACCACGAATATTCAATTGAGAGTTTTGAGAGCAGATCCCATGTGGAAGATGAGCAAACTGATTAACCACGGTTTCCATTCCTTCAAACAAGGCAACGGCTGTTTGGTTTTTCTCTTGATGCTCTGCCCACATTCCACCAGCGATCAACATTTCATCGTGTGATAAACCGTAATAATCGACATATAAGGCTTGCCAGTTTTTAGCCCCGTGGTTGGCTTCATGATAAAGCGCTTCGCTGAGCAAATATTTAGGTAAGTTATCACCTGACAAGTGTGGCGCGACTAAAGAGATAATGTCTTTTGTGATTGCGATATTCTTTGGAACGGAATTGACTATGGTTCCATCGTAATCCCACAGGATGGCATCTAACTTCATACACTATCTCTTTGTTTCGATTAGTAATTTGAATTTATCATTCATAAGCCTATTTAGGGCAATTTTATTGTCTTGAATTTCGAAATTTGTCGAATAGAAGCAAAGCTAGAGAACAAACCGTTACTAGCAAACAAAAACCAAACAGTGTTTGCTCACATCACTGCTTTATCAATTGCAATATATGCGTATAATCCCCGCTCCATTGCGCTATCGCCGTTAAAAATAGCGCCATTCAACATTTTTAATGAGTACCCAATGTCGAAACTATTTTTCAAAGGCCGTATCGAAACAAGACAGAACCACGTTCTTGCTGGCTACAACGTAAACCGCGATGTGAAAGCGGGTACTGAAGAATCTCCAATCGCAGTAATGGTTCAAACTGAAACGCGCAAAGCAGAAGTTGAAGCACTAGCCGCTGAAAATACTATCTTCGTTACTGTTACAGTCGACGCAGACAAAGAAGAGAACACCATCGAGCTTGATACTCTACTGAACAAGCCAAAAACGATGACGTTTGAAAAGACCCCTAACCGTAACGATCCGTGTTCTTGCGGCAGCGGTAAAAAATACAAGAAGTGTTGTGCATAAGCGCTTTGACTTGAAGAATTTAAAAACGGACCGGTAGCAATATCGGTCCGTTTTTTTATACGCTAAGCAAGCTTATTCAGCGTAAGACAAATTATTAGGCGTCAGACAAACTGAAGCCACTAAATTTGGCGAAATTAGGCGTCGCCTTACTGCCACTGAACGTATAAAGCATCACACCCTGTTCACTGCCTACTAACGAATCAAACGTGATCACTTCCTGCCATTGTTGTTTTTCTAACGGGCGGAAATGAGCGCTGACTTTTCCGCCTTGTTTGACGAGCTTTACCGACACACTAGATTCACTAAACAACAGACGTTCCTTGATCTGTGGCTGACCATTTTGTTCTACAACGAACACCAATGAACGCTCGCCCATGAACATCTCTTTGCTCACTTTAATGTAGTTGTCGTTATCCCAGTAAATACCTAACCCAGCTTGTTCAAATGCGAGGTTTGGATCTAATTGAACCGTCACTTCTGTGCTGTAATCCGAGCTAGATACTGGATGAACGAAGATATTATCAACATCAGCTGAACCCGCACCAAAGATATTGCCCTCTTGCACTTGCATCGTCAGCACGCCGTTTTCCAAAGACCGATGTTCCGGATTTTCATTTCTGATTTGCCAGTTAACGAGGTTATTCATGTTATTAGTCCTTGCTGCTAGATCATGCGTTGACGGAGTTGGTAAAACACATTGTCGAGTTCATCGGGATTTTGCTTTTGAATGCGATTAAGCTCTCTTTGTACAGAATCGTACATAAGTTGGTTATCCATGTCTTTCAATGCGGCGTAGTAATGAATGCGACGTCCCAAGATAAAGTTATTCTGGTCATTCTCACTCATCATATTGAAACGGTCTATTGTCGCTAAGAACTTCGCTTTATCCTGTGGCAGCTGTCCGTTCAGTTCCATCAACAAATTAATACCGTGATAGTTACCATAGTTGCCCGTCACGCGGTTTAGTTTACTGATCAATTGATATTGTTCTTCAAGCATTTCACGTTCGCTAAGTGGCGTGAACTCTCCATTCTGCACCAGTTCATCCAATTCGGTTCCAGGCTTCACAGCAAGCGACAGAATGCGTATTTCATCTGGGTTGATTTGGTTAAGTAAGGCCGCCGTTTCTTCAACATGCTGCGCCGAATATTCTTTACCACCCAAGCCAAGGATAATGAAGGTCATCATCTTCATACCCGCTTGCTTCGCGTATTCGGTCGATTTCAAAATAGATTTCGGAGTAATGCCTTTTTTCATCAATTTGAGAACATCAATAGAACCCGATTCCATACCGCAATAAAGCATGTTGAGCCCTGCATCACAGATGGCTTTCATCTCTTCAGGCGACTTCTTAGTCATGCTTTGCGCTCGTCCATAAGAGCTGATCTGCTTTAACTCTGGGAAGGCTTGTTTGAGTGTATTCAACACATCCAGCAAGTCTTCGGTATCCATAGTGAATGAATCACCGTCTTGCAGAAAACAGGTCTCAAATTTACGGTTCTTATAGAATGCTTTCGCAGCCCAAATGTCTTTCTTAATCTCTTCAACGGGACGAATTGCAAACTCCATCCCCTCAAACAGCGTACAGAATTTACATTTGTTCCAAGGACAACCTTGGGTGGTGCGAATCAATAAGCTATCCGCTTCTGAAGGTGGACGAATATGCCCTTGTTGGAACTGATACTGTGTCATTTGAATGCCCAATAATTAACTATTCGCATAGGCTACTAGAAGTTCATTCAATGAAAAACACGGTGCAATTTGAATTATTATCAAATGAAAACGGATAATTAAAGAAGAAGAATGTTGAAGTATTAAGTAGGTTAAAGGCTAATCAAGGTTGTCCGGTGTACGTAAATTGGTTCCACACTTTGTACATTTATAGTCACCGTTTCCGCCACTTGAAGCTAGCGACGATAAAATCATTCCAAGCAACCCTGGCTTCTTTTCATGTTGTGGCGCTTTTTCGGCTTGGTTACTGAACATAGTGTACTTGTGCAGTGTCAGTTCCTTACAGTTACTACAGAACGCTCTCGTCTTCTCACTTCCATACATAATATCTATCTCCTTAACTCAAAGCACAAACTAAACATATGGCAAATATGCCACACGTAGAGTTAAATCTAAATATTTTCATGAAGTTATGAATAAGTAAGAGCGTTTTAAAGAAAAGTAAACTCTCGACTGTTAAGTGAAGTGTTGGTGAACAAAGTTATTCAATTCAGTCACGCTTCTGATGATGTAAACCTCTTTCTCTTTAGCGCGCAATTCTAACTGCGCTCTAAAGTCGTCATTCCAAAATTTAGGACAGTTGTAGTGTCTTATAGCTTTGTATCGTGCCTTTTATCACTGAGCTTCCAGCAGGCCAGCCTTCAGGTTTAACAAATAAACCTTTGAGCATTCTCTTGGTTACAAACCAGTAGCTAGTTGAATAAGGAATGTCGATATAAACCAAGGTATCAGCTGCATCTAAACGTGTGTTGAACGAGCCTAGAGGGCCAAAACCATCGATGATCCAGCTTTCTGACTTAAGTATGCTCTCATGAGCCTCCTCAAATACTTCACGTTCAACAAACTCTCCGTTGGCCTTGTAAACAATAGAGTCCAACTGGTGAAGCTCTATCCCTGTAGCTAGTGCTAACGCCTTGCTGACTGTGGACTTTCCACTCCCAGGCTTACCAAAAACCGCGATCTTTTTCATATGACTTCCTCTATTCAGATAAAACCCATAAGACAGCGACAAAAAACCCACCTTACGGGTGGGTTCGATAAACAAAGCGCATCAACAATCCCACCATTCTTATGGAATGATGATAATTCGTTGGTTAGATGGCGCTAAATTCAGTTTCATAAAACTACTTTTATATATTGTTGCTTAGTTGTCAATGCAGCCAAACGTTGATTGGGAAGCTATATCCTCGTCAAGTCGCACCCATTAATAGTCTTAATGAGTGCTAATTGGTCTTGGTTATTTCGCTTTCTTTTTCGCCACTGTCGCTTCTGATAGCTTGCTTAGTACACCCGATACTTTCTTAACGACCTCGTCACAGCCATTGATCGCGTGACGCTCTACCAAGTAATTAGGATCGTTGTAAGACAACCATACTTTCTTATTTGAATCTTCAGTGACTAACACCTTCTGCGGTAAATCTATCGCGACTTCTTGAGCACATTGCATTAATGGTGTCCCTACTTTCGGGTTACCAAAGATGATGACTTCCGTTGGTCTCAATTCAAGATCGACCTTACTCGCGTTTTTCTGATGGTCAATTCGCGCAAACAATGTCAAACCTTTGCTTATAGCGAGTTCTTCAAAGCGGTCAGCGGTCTCTTTCACTGAGTAATTACTTTGGTATTTAATCAAACCATCAGAAGCCGCAGCTAAAAATGATGCAGAGAGTAAAATGGCGCATAGTGGTAGTAATTTTTTCATCGTCACCTCAGAGATTTAACCTAATCAAACTTACATTCATAGCGCCACTTCTAAAATCAGCGACGTAACCCATGTCAGTATAGACGCGATTCGATTCTCAGTTTGCAGAGAGGATCACTTTTCTAATGCGTCTTATTATCATCAGTTTAGGTGGGGATTTTTTCAAAAGTTAAACACACGATCAGTGCCACGATTTGGTTCCACATTTCTCACATTGGTATTCGTAATCACTGTCGACATAAAAACCGGGAACATTATGGTCACCTCTAAACAATAACGTCACCAGGTACTCCATCAACACGCCTAACTTCCATTGTTTCTTTTCAGATTCAGCGTCCGCTTTAGATTCAGCATCGGAAGCGCTAACAGCAAGGTGCGGGGTAAGTGCGTCGCACTGCTCACAGTGATAAGGGTGTTTAATATACTTATTATCAAGCATTTATATAAGCCAACTGGTATTTATAAATTTGATACATACTAACAACTTATCACTCGGTTCTCGAACTTATTGTTGTCCACTAGAGTTTTATTAGAAAGAAATGAGACACAAGGTAAGTGCCATGCATCTTGAATCAGTTACCATCGAGATCTCCCTCATTGAAAAGCTAAAGCTATTCTTACGCTAAGGTATGAAATTAGCTTTTACTTTAATAACCCTTTGTCTGCAGCGCCTTCAAGTTGTACTTCTAGTTCTTTCCATAGAGCACGACTGCCTTTAGAAATACGCTCGCCATTGAAGGTCAGTACTTTGTCTTTAGATACGTTGTGCTTCTTCCAGCTGTGACCACCACCATGGATGTTATGAAGCAAAGGCGGCACTCTATCGATCGCCTTACCAAATCTGGCTTCTGGTGACTCACCTGCTTCGAACTCAAGCCATAAATCCAAATACTCGCTTCTTGAATGGCTCGGTAATGATTTCAGCAAGCGCTCAACGCAGTTTCTCTCTTTGAGCTTGTTTTCTTCGGTTTCACTGGCATAAATGATGGTGTCTCCGGCATCGATTTCCCCAAGATCATGAATCAGCAGCATCTTCATTACTCGCGTAATATCGATTTCTTCATTGGCATAGTCTTTCAACATGAGTGCGCTCAAACAGACGTGCCAACTGTGCTCAGCGGAGTTTTCATATCGATCCAATCCAACCGGTTTTGTCTGTCGATGAACATCCTTTAATTGTTCAATCTCGACCATGAATTGCAGAATGCCTTTGATTTCTTCCACGATGAGCTTCCTTAACTTAAGTTGATGATTTAGCGGTGCGGAGGGTTAACCTAACGAAAGAGAAGCGTTACTCCCAATGAACCGACATTTTGTAATACGCAACACCCGATGGTTGTGGGCTAAGCTTATCTACCTGTTAGCCATAGGGTGTTCAGGATTTAACTGAAGCAGATCCCACAAGTTACCGTAAAGATCTTCAAACACAGCAACGGTGCCGTAGCCTTGCTCTTTAGGCTCTCGGACAAAGTTAATGCCCAAAGACGTCATACGTTCGTAATCACGCCAGAAGTCATCGGTGTTTAAGAATAGGAATACGCGTCCACCAGCTTGGTTGCCGATGAAATCGAGTTGCTCTGGCTTGGAAGCTCTAGCAAGTAACAGGCTCACACCGGTTGAATTTGGTGGAGCAACAACAACCCAGCGCTTATCTTCTTCTGGCAGATACGTGTCTTCGATGAGATAAAACTTAAGCTTGTTTACATAGAAATCAAGCGCTTCATCGTAGTCTTTTACCACGAGTGCAATGTGGACAATATTCTGTTTCATAACATACCTTGTTGGGGTTTTTACTGCAGGGAATGATGCCATGAAGCAGGTAAAGACACTAGGTGTCGCATCATAAATCGTAGTATCTCGTCCTTCACAATCTAAAAGGTATACATCATTTATAACTGCCAGAATCCGAGCTCGACGCCACCTTGAATGACAATGGCACACATCCCGTGACGTGGTAACTCCATTGGCGGCACCGCAACTTCGGCGCCTAGTTTCTCGGCTGCAGTTACTGCAGACTGAATATCCTCAACCAACGTGTAATGACGAACAGTTGGTTCTTCAGTTTCACGAAGCGGTGCTCGAATGCCAATTACCCCGCCATTAGATAGCTTTGCAGTGCGCGCCCCACCAAGGTTCACATCTGCACCACTGAATTTCACGTTGTAGAGCTGAGCGTATGTTGCACAAACGACATCGACCTCTGGGGTAACCACTTCAAGATATTGAACCTTCATCAAATTTCCTTCTCGTGTTCTTTAAGACTCTCAACCTGCATACAGCTGTGCAGGTGTTTCTCATCAATAATTAATCGGTTCCATATTACTAAGCAATTCGACCGCGCATGATAAATTGCGGGCCTGCTGCGCCACCTAAATACTGTTGATTGATATCTTCGAAGCCGCCTTTCTTATAACAGTTGAATGCTGCCGGATTTTTGCAATTCACAGTTAAGTAAATCGACTCATACGCTGAGTAATTCGCTTTTAAATACGGAAACAAAGCCTTCACCGTGCCTGTTCCTAAACCTTTACCTTGCTGGTTTTTATCAAGCACAAAAGCTCTCAAGCCAATGCTTCCTTCAGGGCAGAATTCGTAGTGCTCTGCGTAAGCGATATCCAGCTTAAAGAAACCCACAACTTCGTTATCAGACTTAATCACGTGCAAGTGCTTCGTTTCACTGCCGTCTAATAAAAACTCTGCAGCTGTACCAGCGAACTTAACCTGTTCATCGGCGAGTTGGATGGCCTGAACTAACGCCACATGTGAATCTTCAAGCCTTTCGATAGTTATCATTGTTGTTCCTTCTGTATAGCACCCACGAAGAACCGACTAGAGCTCATCGCTAGTATCTCGAGAACCGTATTTTGGGAAATGCAACCTTAGTACTCAGTTAATACGTTTAGTCCATCCAATAATTTCGAGTAAAGACCAGCATTTGGTATCCAACTAAAAGGTCATGACTTAATGAATATCTTGGCAGAGCCTAAAGAGATAACCGTCAGGAGTTTGAACGATGAACTGCTTCTGAGTCGCGATCGAATCCCCACATTGATAAGACTTCGACTCTAACGCTAAGTAAATAGAATCAGCGGCGCTTTCGTTAACTCTCTGATAAAGTCGCTCGATGTCGATAACATCCCATTGGAAGTTAACACCACGCCCTAACGGAAACTCTAGGTCACCTGAAAGCCATTTTCGACTTTTGCCCGCAATCCCTTCAAGCATCACATCAACACCATCAAGCGTTAGATAAGCAAACTCCTCATCTGGGCGTTCGTATTTAACTTCAAACCCTAACACATCGACAAAGAAGGATTTGCTCACATTAATATCGAAACAATAAAGCTCTGGAACTACTCGTAATGTCATGATTTACCATTCTCATTATTTTATTGCTGATTAATCATCTTCTTTTAATGCAAGGGCGCTATTGTGATGTTTTCTTTATTGGCTGACACACTAACAATACGTAAACCAATACAAAACTAAGCACAATGGCACCTAAAGTGCTAAACCCAGCATAATTCATTGATATCGAAAACGAGAAAGGCGCGACAAAAAAGAGTGAATAGTAATAAACAGTAAAGGGCTTCAATACTTGAGCGCATTGTTTACATGGCATGTATTTGGAAGGATCCAGCTTGGATTTCTCTTTAATAGAAACCGACGCCCCACAATTTGGACACTTGAACATCGAACATCTCCTTAATTCCGTTTGATTATTCCCTTTATTCACACAGCAACAGACTCACAATTTGTATTACTGCGCTAGCTTCCCAAGGATGACTGGATCGCTCAACAGATTCGTCAGAGGAAGAAACAATGGCTCTGGTAAATCATCGAGCTTAAACCATTTCCATTGCTTACATTTATCAGGCTCTGTCACCTGTGGTTTGCCGCTAGCATCAGAAGCCACAACAAACAGCGTTATATAGTGCTTGTTCTCTTTCTCAAAAATATCATTGGTAAAAGAGAGCTTTTCAAATCCACTAACAACGAGGCCAGTCTCTTCGAGTGTTTCGCGTTTGGCACACTCTTCAATGCTCTCACCCCACTCAAGGTGTCCGCCCGGCGTTGCCCACGTATGAGCTCCGTGAGAACCAATTCGCTCTCCAAGTAACACTCGCCCTTCACGTAGAATAACCGCAGCGATACCTACTCTTACTTCCTGACTCACTTAAAACTCCTTAATTCTTACCAAAAGACAAACGAACAGCTAAGTGACTAACAATGCCGAGATTACGCTCAAACTTACCACTAGCGCCAAGCCGAGTTAAATACCAAATGTTGAGAATGATCTCGTAAAGCTCTGTCGATCACACCCAAGGAAACACTTTTACTTGCTGCCATCTAGCCTTATAACCAGCGGTCATTTTGTTGTAGTTCGCTTCTGTCATTGCTCGCTTATTCGGTTTAATCAGCATATCAAACGCGTCCTCTACACCGTATGGTGCAAACAACTTGATATCGCCTGAATCATCCAGAGTAAACCCGATAGCAAGCGCAGAAAGCCAAGACTTGATACCTTGTTCAACACGATCGTATGGTTGAATCAAGCAACCGAACTTCTTAGCGTAACGCTCATGGATGGTCGCTTGGTTCTTTACATCCACGTCGACACGATGACTTAACCGCGAACGAATGCGGTTTTTGAATTCGTCCTCAGTGAGGGCTGATGCATTATTGAAATAGACAATATCTAAGTCTTTAACTTGGTCTAGAAGCGGTTTGTTTTCGATATCATTCCAGATTATTTGAGTGATGGCGCCGCCTGCAATATAGAAGTTTGGCAAACCCACCTCACGACATACGTTGGCTGTTTCGATTAGCTCAGGAACTTGTTGAATGAGGTTCTTTAGTTTTTGTTTATTCATCATTCCCTTTTTATCTAATCACGAATCGTACATTGCCCAACTGAAATAAGGTCTTTGACCATCCATTCGCTCAACCTTTGCACCCAACCTTTTGTAGAAATCATGCGCTTTCTTATTGTGCGGACTTGCCGTCCATGAGATGTGAGAGGCGGATGATGACTTCGCTTGTTAACAGACAAGAATGCCACGCATTACAAATCAACTTGCTGCACCAATTAAGTTTTTTGTTTCGCAGACGTTATTGCTTGGGCTATTTTAGCCCTATGACTCGTTTCCCACTCAGCGAGTGTTAATGAAGCTTCGTCACTTGCTTTCTTTGAAGCCATTAGAAACACTTCATCTTTTCTTGATTTAGGAATAACGACAATACCCTCTACATCAGCAACAATGATATCTCCCGTATACACCTTTGCTCCCCCGCAAGTGATTGGAGCACCCAATTCAGAATAGACCTCTTTCTTTCCCGGTACTGGATGAACACCTTTCGCAAAAACTGGAAACTTCATATCTGAAATTTCAGTCAAATCTCGAATGACACCATCAATAATAAAGCCTTTGATACCTCGACTCTTCGCGACTGCGCATACATTACCGCCGGCTACAGCATATTCGCTATCAACGCCATCTACTACAATGATCGAACCTTCTGGTGCTTCGTATATGGCTGAATGAAGCATTAAATTATCACCAGACGTTAACTGGACAGTAAACGCTTCTCCACAAATTCGCGGCATTCCCTGCCAAAGAGGACCAATACTAAAGTCAATAAAGTGATCGTTACTTAGTATATTTCCGTACTCGGTTGTCGCTAATTTAGAAAAATCTGTCTTCATATTTACTCTCCACTTTCAAAGTGGGCAAATACTTCTGCGCCAGTCATATTGTGCGTTTCATTTTTAAATTCGTAGTAATCGGGCTTTTCATCGATGAATATCTGATGAGTTAACTTGTAGTCATCCCCAGACATCAATAAACCGACAGGAAGGTGGTACTGATTATTTGGCACCAAAAAGTAAAACAAGTGAGTACCACATTTACCGCAGAACCCTCTCTCAGCCCAATCGGATGACTTATATCTCACTACATTTGATTCACCTGATATTTTGACGGAATCAGAGCAATCAATGACTAACATCGGACCGCCAGACCAATTTCTACACATACTACAATGACAAGCCCCCAATTCATTACTGGCGTACTCTACTTCCAACTCAACTGAGCCACATAGGCACTTTCCTTTACCTTTCATGAATCCTCCAATCTTTGCAGTGTTTGTAAATGAATAGCGGATAACGCTTTTTATACCGATGACTTAATAAGAAAGGCTATTTTTAGTTCCCCTTTCCCGACAGATACGCAGCATACTTTTTAGAGATCCATTTATGAATATGAAGCCCTGTTTTACGAACAAGATACCAATCTATCGCAACTAGAATCACCAAACCGATTACAGTTCCCATTACAAAACCTCCATGCTCATTGAAATGTCACTCTAGCAAATGGGTAAGAAAAGCACCGTGAACCTAAACAAACTATTAAGACTCGATATGGATAGTTACTTTAACTCTGGAAGAATTGGATGGAGATGATGCCCGCTTAAGTGGTCAGGAACGTAATATAATCTTAAACACTTAAACCAACGCACAGTGAAAATGCCATGCATTGTGAATCTTATTAAGCTTATTAAGCTTATTGTTATGTTCGTACTCAATGAAATTGAAGAACTAAACAAGTAATAAATGCAGGTAGACCGGCTATAAAGAAAACCAAACCTGTCTGGTAGTTCATGCGATAGTGATCGTGCTGATCTTTTTCGAAATCATGCCCTTCTACCATTTTGTAGACCTTATCTGTTCTAGGATCATCTAACCGAGTTGTCTTACTATGGATGCCTCCTTCCCACATTAGTTTCGCTATAATCCATATAACGATGACAACAAAGAACAAGAAGTCGATCAACTGAGTAGTCGCGAAGAAGGGAACAAACTGGGCTAGAGCTATAACCACAAGTGCAGCTGATAGGTTAATGAGAACCACTTTTTTGAATAAATCGAGCAAAACTCCCTCCTTGAGCATATCGCCTTGCTAAGGCATGAGTAACGCAATACAAAAGCGCCCGCATCCCGCCTTGAACACTTAGCGCAACACATATTAAAAATGCCACGCATTGGGAGTCTTTGTTAAGCGATTTGTTAGTACAAAGTATAACGATGAGTTTAGCTCCAGCCATGAGGCATGCTTTCATTATCTCTGTACTCTGAACCACAAACAGTACACTTGAAGTAACTGATGTTTGATTTAGAGCTGTTTTGGTTGAGTAATACGCTAAACACAAAATGAAGAATTTTGTGCTTTGGGCTATTCTTTACGGTTTTTTGTGCCTCAATTTCCGAACTATTTAGTCTTCGATGTATTGTCTTTTGATTACATTGACTGCAGTGTAGCTCTATTCCATTATCAGACATATAAACCTTCCTTGTATGAAAATCTTAATCTATGCGCTGCCAGACAGAAAAATTCTGCACTTAAATCCAGAATAATTCGTTCTAGTGTCTTAGATGCATAAACAATATGCAACTTAGCCATTGCATAACAATGGCTTATGTCACAGCTAATTTCAGCTATGTGGAAAATGTAGAGTTTTTCTGTATAGCATAACGAGATGGGAAGCCATCACGCTACTACGGGGAATACTTACTTTAACTCATCGGGAATGCGACGATCTTTGTGGTAATACTCTCGGTCACGTTCGTTGATTTCGCGTACCACTTTGCATGGGTTGCCGACTGCGACGACATTAGCTGGGATGTCTTTGGTGACGATGCTGCCTGCGCCTATGACTGAGTTTTCACCAATGGTGACACCGGGAAGTACGACGGTGTGTGCGCCAAGCCATACGTTGTTGCCAATACGAACAGGAACATTGAACTGCGCTGCTTTTAGCCTGAGTTCCGGGCTGATGGGATGTGTGCCAGTGGCGATGGTCACGTTCGGCGCAATCATCACGTTGTCGCCGATGAATACGTCTGTGTCGTCGACCAGAGTTAAATTGAAGTTCACGTATACGTTGTTGCCTAGGTGCGTGTGACGCCCCCAGTTCGCATGTAATGGTGGTTCAATGTAGCAGCCCTCACCGACTTCGGCGAACAACTGCTTCATGATCTGCTGTCGTTTATCACCTTCGCTCGGGCGAGTGTGATTAAAATCGTATAGCACTTCTAAGCATTGAGTTTGCTCTGCAACCAAATCAACGTCGTCACAGTAGTAAACGTCTTGGCTGTGCATTTTAGCCTTTATATCCATGTTTGAACCTATTTGATCATTGCCTTATGTCGGCATAAATAAAGAAACAGATGGATAATTTGAAGTTTTCACTGGCCTTAATGCAAGTTGGATGAATTAACGCGGCCTAATGTTTTCAGCCACACGCCACAGCACACCACTTGGGTCAGTGATACAAAACTCAAGCATTCCCCATGGCTGTTCAACAACCTCGGAAACGGTAACTTCAAATTCCGACACTACATTAGAGTTTTGGATGTGTTGATACCAACTTTTTACGTCTTCAACCAGCAAGTGCATCATGTAATTGTGACAGTGCGCAGGTTCATAAAAGTTTTGCAGAAGGAACGCACAACCGCCGTGTCGTAGATAGGCGATATCGTGAAATTCAGACATCAGCTCGAAGCCGATTGACTGGTAAAAACGCTTGGATAAATCGAAGTCTTTCGCGGGTACAAAAGACTTAATTTCTGAGACTTTGAGGTTTTCCATCCTATATCCTTATAGTGTTGATATTCTGGTGCTGACACGCTTAACGCTTTGAGTGATTACAGCGTTTATTCAGAGTCTTGCTGAAATGAGTCAACTTCGGCTTTGGTTAGATAACGCCACTGGCCTGCTTCAACATCCAAACGAACGTCACCAATCTGTTCACGGTGTAGGCCAACAACTCGATTCCCTACTGCAGCAAACATTCGTTTCACTTGATGAAACTTACCTTCTGTAATGGTCAACAGCACTTCTTTACTGGTAATCACTTCGAGCTCTGCCGGACGCGTCGGTTTTTGTTCGCCCTGCAATTGAATGCCCGCTTTAAACTTATCAGCGACATCGTCTTTGATATCTCGTGACAATGTCACGCGATACACCTTCTTACACGACTTGGTTGGCAGCGTAATATTGAATGACCATCGCCCATCATCGGTAATCAAGACTAAGCCTGTGGTGTCGGCATCTAAGCGCCCTGCGATGTGCAGTTCTGATGCTTTGTCTATCTCGATGTAGTTGAACAATGAAGGATAAACTTCGTCGATGTTAGAGCAGATAGTACCCGCAGGCTTGTGCATTAAGAGGTATCGAAATTCACGCAACTTAAGCGGCGTGCCATTTAACAAGATGGTGTTGCTTTCATGAACCTGAGTCGATTCATCGGTCACAGCCTCACTGTTTACGTTCACCTCGCCATTATGGATGCGTTCAATCGCTTCAGGCTTGGTTAGGTCAGTGCTTTTACATAGGTATTTATCAAGACGCATTAATCGTCGGCACCACATTTAGCACAAGGCTTGTAAGTTCGTTCACCTTGCTCGATAACCACATAGTCACCAACGCACTTGTCACATAAAGCGAGCTTTGGGTAAGCCTCTTTTTGTTTCTTTGCGTTGATGTTGCCTTCGGTGGTGTATACGGTTCTCATTTTGATGCCTTTGTTTGAATTACGTGAGAGGCGCAAATTGTATCACTGTTTACAGCTTTGATTGGAGTGGTGGTGCATAGATAAGTTGATTTTAAGTGCCGCTATTCCATGTTCCCTCCCCGTAACGGCTTAACTATGAACAACAAAGTCAACGTGCCACGCCTATCAGTGGTAAAATGATAAAAGCTCACCAACCAATGAAGTCGATAATGAAAGATTGTAATCAATGCGGAAAATGCTGTATCAAATACGGAGATGGCGACCTTGCCGCGACTCAAGAAGAGATCGGTTTGTGGGAGCTGTTCAACCCAGACATCTTTGAATATGTTCGAGGAAGCGAGATTTGGTTTGACCCTGAATCTGGCGAACGTTTAACTCGCTGCCCTTTTCTGGAACTGGTTCCGACGAAAGACACCAAGGCTCAAGCCAAGTACACATGTAGCATTTACTTAGACCGTCCAGAAGATTGCAGACACTACCCGAGCCTGATTAATGAGATGGTACGAGATGAGTGTGAAATGATTGAGGTGGTGGATTTACAAGACACGAAGAAAGCTCAAAGGAAACTCGACCTGTTGATGAAAGACAGCCGCCCTTCAAGCTATTCGTAAGCGATGATCTTTTGAAGATCAATCTTCAGCATTAGCTAATAGCCGCTAAAACCTTAAGCCAAATACTGGTTCGCTTCTAACCAATCAAGCGCAACCAGTGCTGCCAATGAGCATACCGCTCTGTCGTTGCCATCAACAAACTTAAGTTCTTCGATTTCGGCATCTGGAGACAGTTCGCCAGTATAATCAGCAAGATAACAAGTCAATTGCACTGAGACGCCTTCCGCTTTACCATCAGCTTGGCCTGTAAACGTCTCGACGTATTTGATGGAATCAGGCACTAAATCAACTGAGATCTCTTCTTTGATTTCGCGAACCAGTGCTTGCTCATCACTTTCGTCCGCTTCACGCTTACCACCCGGTAGATAGAACAATTCTTTGCCTTTTGATCTCACCATCAACAGCTTGCCGTCTTTGATGAATATCCAAGCCAGCTTATCAATTACCTTATGCATGTCGTTAGACCTTATTTCTGTTTTAGTTCTCGTTCTTACTGAATCTGACCGCGCTACTAGTCACGACCAAACAAAGCCTGCGTATGTTACACGCTGGAATGAATATACTCTATTGAATCAAATAGGAAATATCATAACCAAAACGAAAAATGACAGCGTTCGAGACAATGCTCATCAACTGTCATTGGCGATGTTTACGAACTGCTCTCTAGCTGCCCGCGAATAGTATCAATCGACTAGCCACTTAAGCGCAGAGTCGTGGTCTTCGAATGACTTAATCTCACCAGACACAAACCAACTCCCTACTTTTGAAGCGAATTCTTGCCAGCTTTTATCACCATAAATCGCGATTTTGTCTATCTTCGAATTGAGATCTAATCCCAGTTTGAAATCATCCCAAGCAGCACGTAACTCCCAACCCGTTAAGGTAGAGATATCGACCAGCATCTTGAGTTTAGATGAATCGAGTTCTTCTAGCGTGGTATTCAGAATTGGCATCATTGCTTGATAGTCATCGTGTGTGAGTTTGCCTTTCGCTTTAAACACAACGATGGTTTCACCGCTAACACGTTCAATTCCAACCGATATTCCGTGACGTTCGATACTCATAGCCTAGCCCTCATAGTGGAAACTAGACTTAGCTTAGAGGATTAGACAGCAAAGAGATGAGACGTTGGCGTCAAAACGAACAAGCACTTTATCTGAACTTAATATCAGAGAGTTAATCGCGCTTTTCCAACAGTTCGCTTAGGGATTGAACTTGCACGATACGTGGATGCTGTGACTTAAGATCAACACCTTCCGTGTTCAACCACACCGCTTTCAAACCCGCTTCAAGTGCTGGGTAAATGTCTTTCTCTAGAGTGTCGCCTACCATGGTGATGTCTTGTGGTACAACACCGAGCTTAGAAATAATGGCAGGATAGAACCCCGACTCGAACTTAGAAAAGCCAATGCTCGCCTTACAAAAGTAACCCAAGATATATTGAGACAGGCCAACGCGCTCAAAGGCACGAATGATGTCGTCTTTACTGGAATCACCAGCATTGGTGGCAACGTAGACTTGATGATTTTTGGAGAGTTCAGCCAGTAATGCACGAGCACCACTCACTTCTTGTACGGTTTCCCAGTCACACATCTTCCCTTGTGCGTCTGGGAAATCGACCATCAGCGTATTGCCCCAGTCGAATAAGACTATTTTTGTTAATTCGATTAGCTTTGTCATCTTGCCTCCTGCATACGATGAATTATCTAATGTTCAAGCGAGCCTATAGAAACTTCTCGATAAGGATCTCATCAAAGTACTGGTCGCCAATCTTACCGTGTTTCTTAGCCGTTCCGACAATTTCAAAACCTTGCTTAAGGTATACCGCTAACGCGCGCTCGTTGTCTGCTCTTACATAGGCGAACAGCTTTTCATAACCTTTGGCTTTGGCTGATTTGAATGTGTAGCCAAACAACTGCTTGGCAACGCCCTGCCCACGGCTATTTGCATCAACATAAGTGCCAATAATACCAACGTGGTCAAAGGCCTTAGTGTAACTAGCGAATGGTTCTACATTCTGAAAACCAAGCAACTGGCTTGTCGTCTCGTTGACTGCAACGCTAAATACACCGCGCTCAGGGAACGACTCAATGAATGCCTTTTCTTCATCAACAGTAAAAGTCTGATCCAAGATCGTATAACGCGCTTCGATAATGATTGGATTCAATACATCAATAATACCTTGTGCATCTTGTACCGCGACTTCTCTGATTGTTAAGCTCATACTTCTCTACCTTTTTATTGCTTTCGGCAAATTCTATCGCTATATGCCATCCCTTTGATAGGACAGAATGTTGTCGAAGGCGATATCGAAGTAGAGTTCGTAGCTATTTTGTTCAACATAGCCCAAATGTGGAGTTGCAGTGACGTTTGGTAAGGACAGTAGCGGTTCGGAGTCTGTAGTTACTGGCTCACAATCGAACACATCAATAGCGGCTGTTTTGGTCGGTATCTCGCGTAGTTCATGATACAGGGCCATCGGTTCGACTAACTCGGCACGGCTGATGTTCACAAACAGTGAGTCCGGCTTCATCAAGCTTAGGTCGTGTGCCGTAACACATCCTCTGGTCGCATCATTCAAACGCAAATGCAAAGAAAGCACATCAACTTCTCGGAAGAAGTCTTGTTTAGTTGTTGCTGCTTCAAAACCATCTGCTTGCGCTTGATCGCGTGAAGCTTTGCTACCCCACACTACGACAGGCATCCCAAATACTTGGGCATATTGTGCAATGCATTTGCCGATCTTGCCGTAGCCCCAAATACCTAGCTTTAAGCCCTTCAAAGTTCGACCTAGCCCTAACGAGCCAGAATACTGCCACTGGTTCTGTTTAAGGTTTGAAGCGTAAGTGGGAATGTGGCGCGATGCAGCCATAATCAACGCCCAACATAACTCGGAGGGCGCAACTGGCGAGCCTCGGCCTTCTAAAACGGTGATGCCAAATCGCTCACACATTTGCGGGTCGATATGGTTACTCACTTTACCCGTCTGGCTAATAAGCTTGAGGTTTGGGAGCTGCGATAACAAAGTTTTGGTGATCTCGGTTCTTTCACGAATGAGCACAATGGCTTCAAACGAGACCAACTTAGCGACGAGCTCTTGCTCTGAGTATGTCTGGGTAAATACAGTGACATCGTGTTGTTCGAGTTTGTTGAAGCAATCGAGGTCTTTTACAACGTTCTGGTAGTCATCCAATATCGCTATTTTCACATCACTCTCCTTGTGATTGTTAATCATCTGGCGTTGGTCAAATGAAGGTCAAAGTGCCATGCCTTCCGATTCAACACATCACGCGCTGGGACTTCACTATTTATAAACCACTTTAAAACGCTCCAACATAAGTAACATGTCTTCACTTGGTGAGATTTTGAGCTCTTCACATTCACGTGAGAAGAAATTCCAGTGAGCTTCTTTCCACCATTCGAGTGTTTTGTCACCCTCGCCTTCGGCAGCAGCAAACTCCGCCGTCACTTCGTTATATTTGCACTGTGAGACTGAAGTGATCTCTACAATGCAAACTGGCTTGCCATCCCAGTCAGTGACGACTTGCAAGTGACCAACTACTGGTCTCGTCTCGCCTTCATGGCTGTACCAATATTCAAGGCTGCAAGACGCTTGTTTTTCACCCTTGAGAATTAACTGGGCGCAGAGGTTGGCGTTGTATTCATCAGCACAGTAATAGTCGGCACTGAAAGAGGTGTATTGCGAAGCAACGTCTGCTGGTAATGTGTTGAGGTAGCTATCAAGATAAGCTTTGCTTCTTTCTTCCATGATCTTTCCAAATTCAATATCAGGTTGAGCCGATAAACACTTATAGATTAAGCATCTGGCTGCATTGGGAGTAACCTATCAAGTCAGGTTATAGCTGTAAACCGAGTGAATATCAAAATGCGGGCTGAGAAAGAAGAATATAGGTAGGATTTCGAGGCCAGTACAAGGAGATCCAAAAAGTGAAAGAAGAACCAAAAGCACCTTTAGTCGGTGCTTTTGGCTCTTAGTATCTCGTTACTAATAGCTCGTAACTGACGGGGTATTAACGGTTCAAGAAGTCGACCGCTTTGTCTGGGAAGTCAGTAAACACACCATCGACTTTGACTTGGTTGTAGAAGACATCCAACATGCCATCAAAGTTATCAGCATAAGCTGGGATTCTTCCTGGGTCGGCACGGAACGTGTAAGGGTGAACATCTAAGCCCGCGTCTTTTGCTGACTTCATTAACGGTTTAATAATGATGTTATCTTTGGTCGATGCATCGTCCACCAACATTGGCTTCCAAGGGCCTATTCCTTCCGCATAACTCGCCACTTTTTCCATGCCACCACCTTCAAACATCCAGTCATAACTGTACGGCGTTGCTTTGTCGCCCTTGTAAGTCATGGTTTCATTCCAATCTGTATAAGCCATCAACTGAACGAGCTTAAGATCCATTTCCATCGCTGGCATGAGCTCATCGTTAATGCGTTGAAGTTCATTGGCGTCAAAACACTGCAAATACACTTTGTCGTCTTTTGATAGGTAACCATATTGATGCAAGGTTGCAAGCACAGCTTTTGAGATATCTTTGCCTTCGTGACGATGGAACCAAGGTGCTTTAATTTCAGGATAGATGCCCACGTCATAACCTAAGGTCTTATTTAGGCCTTGGATCAGCTCGATTTCTTCTGCAAAGGTAGCGACACGGAAATCAGACTGCCACATTGGGAAGCGCGTTGGGTACCCTGCCACTCTGTTGCCTTGTTCATCTAACTTAAAGCCTTCGGTCACCTTTAATGATTTGATCTCAGCGAGCGTAAAATCAATCGCGTAGTAACGGCCATCTGAACGAGCACGTGTTGGAAAGCGATCCGCGACATCGGTGACGCGGTCTAGATAATGATCATGCAAAACCACCAATTGGTCGTCTTTGGTCATCACGACATCTTGTTCGATGTAGTCGGGTTTCATTGCATAAGCGAGCGCTTTAGCGGGTAATGTGTGTTCAGGTAAATAACCAGAAGCACCGCGATGCGCAATCACTAAAGGATCTGCTAATGCATTTGCAGATAAGCTTAGTGCTAATAAGGTCAGAGACAGTGACGTTGTTTTCATTATTGTTTCCCTTGATAAAACAGAAGCAGGATATACCTGCCTCTGTTGTTATTTATAGATGTGATTCAGTAAATACACTACTGAGCTAACGCTTCTTTCTCTCGTTCGAGATCTTTTTGTTTATGGTGCGCACGCTCACCTAAGAAGGCGTAAAGCAGACAGATGATTGAAGCCACACAAGCGCCGACCAAAATAATGAAGCCGCCATCCCAGCCGTAATGGTCAACCATAAAGCCGAGTATTGCGTTCGCAGCAACCGCGCCACCTAAGTAACCAAACAAACCCGTTAGACCAGCCGCTGTACCCGCTGCTTTCTTAGGCGCAAGTTCCAGTGCATACAAACCGATCAGCATTACAGGACCATAGATAAGGAAACCAATCGCAACCAGTGCCAGCATATCAACCGTTGGGTTACCTGCTGGATTCAGCCAATATACCAACACAGCGACTGTCACTAGAACCATGAACAAGATACCTGCAGGTGCACGTCGGCCTTTGAATAACTTATCTGAAATCCAACCACACAATAAGGTGCCAGGGATACCTGCCCACTCATACAAGAAGTAAGCCCAAGATGATTTATCTACAGAGAAGTCTTTTGCTTCTTTTAAGTAAACTGGAGCCCAATCGAGTACGCCATAGCGGATAAGGTAAACAAACGCGTTAGCAATAGCGATTGACCACAACAGTTTGTTAGAGAAAACGTACTTAAAGAAGATCTCTTTCGCCGTCATTTCTTTCTCATGAGACGTATCGTAGTCGTCTGGGTAATCGTCTTTATGTTCTTCAATCGGTGGTAAGCCGCAAGATTGAGGTGTATCTCTTACAGTAAACCAAACAAAGACAGCAACGAGAGTGGCAAAAAATGCAGGAACATAAAAAGCGGTTCGCCAATCGTCGTTAAAAGCCCACAGCCCCAACAAGAACATTGGGCCAATCAAACCGCCACCCACGTTGTGAGCAACGTTCCATACTGACACTATCTCACCACGTTCTTTTCGTGACCACCAGTGGACCATGGTTCGTCCACAAGCTGGCCAACCCATACCTTGGAACCAACCATTCAAGAACAGCAGGATAAACATCGCAGTGATGCTGCCTGTTGCCCAAGGCATAAAGCCAAAGCAGAACATCACCAGTGCCGACATTAACAAGCCACCGCTGAGGAAGTAACGAGGGTTAGAACGGTCAGAAACACTGCCCATTAAGAACTTAGATAAGCCGTAAGCGATAGATACCGCCGCTAATGCAACCCCTAGTTCTCCACGGCTAAAACCTTGTTCAATTAGATAAGGCATCGCCAAACTAAAGTTTTTACGGACTAAGTAGTACCCCGCATAGCCAACGAAGATGCCAAGAAACAGCTGCCATCGTAGTCGTGTGTAGGTGCTATCGATCTTATCTGATGACAAGCGATCGATATGCGCCATAGGTTTGAATATTCCAAACATAGGAACCTCATAATTATTGGGCGAAGGAAAAATTTAAATGCTCGAACGAAGAAATTTAGCGCTCATTCGAAATCAAGGGAATTGTATGTGCTTCAGGATTAATTTCTGTGATAGAGGTGGTTATTAACAAAAAATAACTTTAAATACAGCATATTAGTTTCATTTAATTAGACTGCGCTTCATATTTTTGTTTGTATCTGTTTAATTAAACATCAGAACTTTCGAGTACGAATAAATCCAAAAAGAGCGAGCGAACATAAATCAACCAACAACAACTTTGTTATTACTGAGAATGCATAGTGAATAACAACAATTTTGGTTGAATCTGTGGAGTTATGAAGGTGGTTTGGGCTATTGGTTAAAGAAGTTCGCTAAAATCAATGCAAACAAAAAGGGTCTAGATTTCTCTAGACCCTTTTAGGTAATAACGCTTGGTGGCTTGATGTTGGCTAATTAAGCAAACATTAGCTAATTACTCGAAGTATTAGCTAGCCACACGACGTGACTATGCGTCGATGTATTAGCTAGCCACACGACATGATTATGCGTCGATGTAAAAAGCTTCTACTGTGCCTTTTAGAGTAATAAGCATTGGCTGACCAAAACGATCTAGCGCTTTTGGAGAAGGGATCTTAACCCAACCTTCGCTGATGCAGTATTCTTCAACATCAGTACGCTCTTTACCATTTAGACGAATGCCGATTGGGTATTCGAAACACTCAGCAACGTGGTGTGGGCTGCGTGGGTTGCCTGCAAGATGATCTGGTAAAGCTGGTCTTGAATTAGTATCGCTCATGTTCATTACCTGTATGTACGTAAATAAAAAAAGTGCGTCATTCTAGTCAATATAGGCTTTGTGCTCAACAACTGCTGCAATAAATCGTCTTGATCGTTTTAATCAACAGCTAGTTGTTTGATTTAAAGGCGATAACGGCATGAGTTTCAACGAAAATTTAACAGGTTTATGCATTATGGATGAAAGGGAGAAATTCATTACTCGAACGGCAGATAAACTAATATCAGGCTTTTATTCCGAGCTTATCGATTAAGCTCAATACTCATCACTTTATGGTTCGGTTCTGATTCGATATTTACGATTGACCAACCTAGCCCTTGGTAGAGACCCATGATATTGGTGTACGCGTAGAGTTGAGTTTGCACTGCAGAAGAAACCTGTCTGACACCACGATTAATCAGTTCACTGGCAATGCCTTGACCGCGCCATTGAGGGTCGACCAACACAGCGTTGATCCACACTACATCACGAACTTGGTGAGGTTCTTGAAAATAGGAATACGCCAAGCCACCAATGACCACATTATCGCGAAGTACTGTTATTACTGGAGGGAGTTGTACGTTTTCTTTATATGTATCTTTAAACTTGAAATCAGACCATTCACTTTGAAATAAGCCCTCTAACTCATGCCAATAAGGTGAGTTTTCATCGCAATTTCTAAAGATTACTTTCTGCATTTTTCCGTCCTTTTAAAGAGAGTAATTCGGCTATCCTAGCCTTGTTTAATCTAAGTGTAGGTAAAGCTACTCTTCTTCGTCGTAATCGTCTGCTGGGTCTTGATTAATTTCTTCGCCGCATCCTAGGCATTCACCTTGCAGATCCGTAGGCATCACAATAATCAAACCACAATGAGGGCAAAGATCGCCTTGTTGAAACATCCTGTATTCCTTCTACTTAATGGCTATTGCTTAGGATATTTTTGCTTACTCGCTTCTAACCAGTCGTGAATCACTTGGCGAGCGGGTTCCGACGGCGGTGCATTTCGCTTTCCGCAGATTTGGTCTATTTCAAAAGGAAATGCTTTGCTCGGGACGCGGCGTAAACCTATAGTTAAACGCTGAGGTTTGAGCATGCGGAACACCACATAACGATCGCTCATGATTCGGTTATGATACACACCAATACAGTGCTTCTGCTCTATGCCTTCGTGTTCAAGATCGTAATAATCCGTGAGCGGATGAATATTGTCATTGCCGAGTAAAGGAACGGGATAAGGAATGTCTTTATCCATTGGGCGATTACCCTCCAAGCGGCGTAATTGGCGCTGTTCCGTCCAGCGGTCATGCAGTTGTTCAAACATCGCAAAAGAATTCTGGCTGGTAATCGCGCGCAGTGGATCATCCATTTCCAAATCTTGCCCTAGCAATATCGCATCTTGGAACATCGCCATCTTCGACGGTGCATTAAGTCTGCCCTCTTCCACCATCGCAATGCCCAATCGACTGCCGGTTAGAAATGGATGAACTTGGTCCAAACGCAGCGCTGTGTAGCCTACTTTTGAGTAATGCTTAAACTTAAGGACTCGTCTTTGCAGCGGTTCGAGAATACGAACAATGTGGTCGAGTTCATCACCAACATTGTAATGAAGCTCTAGCTTGTCGATGAATTTGAGTGTCGCCTTGCTGCCGTCTAAGCCCAACTTGGTAAGGATCTTCTTCTGCCCTAAGCGACTTAGTGCCAGTGCTTTCTTGTTGTCGACACTGTATTTCATGCAGATCAAAGCCAAAATAACAGGCCTTAATTCAAGCAATTGCGCGGCTTCATAAGTATTCGCAGCAAGCCACAACATCTGGTATTGGTATTCTGGAAAGTCGTCGGTGATTTCACGATAACGCGCAGGTAATGAATTTAGCCAACGACCATTCACGTCAAACTGTTCAACAAGGTTGAGGCTCAGCCCAATGCCTCCATCAAGCGGTCGTCTACCATCTTCAAACACATGAAAGCCGACGAGCTTTTGAGACCAGTCTCGGATCTCAATATCGTAGTCGAAACCTAATGTTCGAGTGGGAATGGTTAGTAGTGCTGTCATTGATGCCTCTTCGTTATTGGCGCATTGAACTATCAAGCCTATCTAACAGCATAAGCTAGCGCTTAAACCACTATATCAACCTTTTGTAAATTTCTTACCAATCAAAGCGATATAAATACGATAGTGCTTAGAAGAACATTGAATGATGATTTTACGGAATATGAGATCTCTTCGATATCATTTGCGTCAACAGAAACTATGCTTGTTACATAACTCACAACAAGAGGCTTTAATTATGGATTACCGACATATTCTGGTCGCACTTGAACTGTCTGACGACACCAAGATTCTCATTGATAGAGCGACCTTCTTCGCTGATAAACTGGAGGCTGGCATTTCATTTGTTTATATCGATGGTACGCATGGAGAAATTTATCCAGAGCTCGTTGATATTCAGGGAAATGACGGTGATTTACCCATCAATGAAGATGCCGTTAAGCATTTGAAAGAGTTTGAAGCCTACGCCAAACACCCAATCAAGCACATTTTCGTGGGAACGGGTGATTTGAACGATAAGCTCAAAAATGCCATCGAAGCAAACGGCGTTGACCTATTGCTGTGCGGCCATCACCATGATTTTTGGCATAAGCTCATCTCCCATTCTAAACAGATCATCGATACTTCCCCTATCGATATTCTCGTTGTTCCTATGGAATAGAAGCTCCAGTTCGACACTCAAAAATAACCGGCTTTGCCAACCTTTATCGGTATTATTGGTTGGCTTGATATCCTCTTCAACACACTCATCCTGACCGAAATCTCCTATTTCCCACTTAGAGTAATCATTTGTGATCTTGTCAGCCTATCAACTCGTAAGCGTCTAATAATTAACAAATCACGTCATTTCGATTTGAATTAACGTACTGAAATGTACGACCCAGACCATGCCTTCATCAATCAATGGACAGGCGGTAACGCAGTCACAACAAGCCTCACAAACCAGGACGCATTATGAAATTTAAAACGGTACGACTTGTATTAGGTGACCAACTCAACATTGAGCATTCATGGTTTAGACAGGTTAACGATGACGTTATTTACATCATTGCTGAGCTAAAACAAGAAACAGATTATGTTGCCTCTCACGTTCAAAAAGTGGCCGCGTTTTTCTGTGCGATGGGTTACTTCGCTAACGAACTCAAAGAACAAGGTCATCAAGTACTACACCTTACTCTTGACGACACAACGCAATTTGAAAACCTAGACACACTTCTAAAGCACTATGTACACGAATTCGGCGCAGAGAAATTCGAATATCAAAGGCCAGATGAATATCGCCTTTTAGAGCAGATGAACAAGCTCAAGCTGACCAATGCGACCAAAGGTTGTTGTGATACAGAACACTTCCTCTTTCCATTCGAGGAGATAGAACAACAGTTTCCAAAAGACAAACACATCATGATGGAACACTTCTATCGCCGAATGAGAAAACGTTTCGACATTTTGCTAGAAGACGGAAAGCCCGTTGGCGGAAAATGGAATTACGACGCGAACAATCGAAATAAGCTCAAGAAACAAGACATCGAAAACCTACCTCAGCCGCTGATGTTTACCAATGATATAACCGACATTTTGCAACGTATCGAACGTCACCAAGTACAAACCATTGGTCAAGTCGGTAACCAGTTACTATGGCCGGTGAACCGCGCACAAAGCTTGTCTCTACTCGCTCATTTCTGCCAAGTCTGCTTGCCGTTATTTGGGCAGTTTCAAGATGCGATGACGACAGAGCACGACTCTAAATGGAGCTTGTATCATAGCCGTATATCGTTCTCGCTGAACAGTAAACTGCTGAGCCCTAAAGAAGTGATTGATGCAGCACTGTCGGCCTACCAAGCATCCTGTCTTCGAGACAGCTCACCAGATAAGCCAAGCATCGATATTGCACAGGTCGAAGGATTTGTACGCCAAATACTGGGGTGGCGAGAGTACATACGCGCCGTCTATTGGGCGAATATGCCTGCTTACGCCAACAAAAATCATTACTCAGCAAACAACAAACTGCCCCATTACTTTTGGGACGGACAAACCAAGATGAACTGCATGAAGCATGCGATCGACCAGTCTCTTGAGTTTGCTTACGCGCACCATATCCAAAGGTTAATGATCACTGGCAACTTCTGTTTAATCACAGGCATAGACCCTGACCAAGTAGACAGTTGGTACCTCGGTATTTACGTCGACGCGATTGAGTGGGTTGAAATGCCAAATACGCGAGGTATGGCACTGTTTGCGGATGGCGGGATCGTCGGAACCAAACCATACTCTGCCAGCGGTTCCTATATCAACCGCATGAGTGACTACTGCAAAGGCTGTCACTACAAGATAAAAGAACGCAGCGGCGAGCAATCTTGCCCTTTCAATAGCTTGTATTGGCGCTTTATGGACCAGCACCGCGATGCGTTAAACCGCAACCCACGTATGGGCATGTTATATCGCTCTTGGGACAACATGGATGAGCAATCACAACAAGCGATTCTCGATACTGCTGAACAACGAATCACAAACTTGGAGAACTTATAATGGTGGAGCAACTCAGATTACACATATTGGTGGTCGGTGGGAGCGGCGGTATTGGTTTCGCTGTGGTTAAACACCTATTATCTGAGCTCTCTCGGTTTGATTTTCTTGATGTGCATGTAGACGCGACTTACCACTCTCAACAGCCGGAACTAGAAAACAATCGCTTGACCTGGCACAAAGTCGACGCGACCAATGAAGCTGATATCAAGCGTTTGAGTTCTGAGTTTGAACAACTTGATTGGTTGATCAACTGCGTGGGTATGCTCCACACTCCAGATCTTGGACCGGAGAAAAACTTGTCGTCCATCGACCCTGATTTTTTCCTCAAAAACATCTCTGTGAATACCCTGCCCAGCTTGTTATTAGCAAAACACTTCACGCCGATACTTAAAGCGAGCGACAATCCAAAGTTTGCTGTGGTATCCGCAAAGGTTGGCAGTATTTCAGACAACAGATTAGGCGGTTGGTATAGCTACCGCTCATCGAAAGCAGCCCTAAATATGTTCATCAAAACCATGTCGATCGAATGGCAACGCACCATTAAGAAAGGCACCGTGTTGGCTCTGCACCCGGGCACGACAGACACAGCTCTGTCGAAGCCTTTTCAGACCAATGTCCCTGAAGGTAAGTTGTTTGAGTCAAGCTATGTCGCCCATCAGTTGGTCGATATTATTCGCACTGCCACACCGGATAACAGTGGGCACTTCTACGCTTACGATGGTGAACAGTTAAATTGGTAGTTGATACGAGTGTCCGTCTTTCATTAGTGCTAAAAAAGAAAACCCAACAGAGTTGAAGCTCCATTGGGTTTTTATTTAGAAAGAACGCCTCTGTTTTAAAAGGCGTTTGGTTGATATCTAGCTAAAGATAAAAACTGATCATCACGATTATTCAGCCCAATTGAACTTAGTATCGTCAACACCTTCTTTCTCTTCTTTAGCTCGCTCGCGTCGATGTTGTTCTTCAATTCGCGCAGCGTCTATCTCTTGCATGATGGCTTCGATATCAGCCAAGTCGTCGGTTTCCGTAAACTCACCCGTCAGTTTGCTGTCTGGCTTCAAGTCGCCTTTCTCGTACAGCGCCCACATTTCCTTGGCATACTCGGTTTTTGCCAGTTCAGGAGCAAACTGAGCGTAATAGTCACGGATGTTATTGATGTCACGAGCCAGCATCCACTCAGCGTTGTTGTTAGCCGAAGCGTCAACCGCTTGTGGTAGGTCGATAATTACTGGACCGTACTCATCCACCAATACGTTGAACTCAGACAAGTCACCATGGATCAAACCAACACACAGCATTTTAACTACGTAAGTCATCATCACGGCGTGGTCTTCGATCGCTTGCTCTGCTGACATCACCACATCGTTCAAACGTGGTGCAACGTAACCCTCATCGTCAGTGACCAGCTCCATAAGCAGTACGCCATCAAAGCAACCATAAGGGACAGGCACACGAACACCCGCTTCTGCCAGTTTATATAAGGCATCCACTTCAGCACTTTGCCAAACCTTTTCTTGTTGTTCACGACCAAAGCCAGAGCCTTTTTCCATCGCTCGTGCACGGCGGCTATTCCGGACTTTTCGGCCTTCACGATACGCGGTCGCTTTTTTAAAGCTGCGTTGGCTAATTTCCTTATATACCTTGGCACAACGGATCGTATCGCCGCAGCGCACAATGTACACCGATGCTTCTTTGCCACTCATGAGTTGGCTTATCACCTCGTCGACTAAACCGTCGTCAACTAAAGGCTGTATTCTTTTAGGTATCTTCATGCCGCCTTTATACATCACTTATCTTACAGATAGAAATATTAACTTGAGAAATGAATGACGAAACGATTAAAGGATCATCAAAATTACGACAAAGGAAGGAAATATTGGAGTTAACGGGTTTAGATCATGAGTATTGACCTGATCTATTCAGATTATGGGACTAAGACTTATTACGACGACAACGTTCAGAACAGTAGATCACGTCATCCCAACAGCGCTGCCATTTTTTACGCCATGCGAAAGGCTTTTGGCAAACAGGACATATCTTAGTCGGTAAATGGGGTTTCTTGTGCATGGCCGTTCCCTTCTTGAAGCATCCACTTCCTGCGTTTACTAGAGATTCCCTATTACGCTCGTACCTCGCTTTAGGGAATGACGAAGGTAATGCGAACAAATCTAGATTCCCTATTACGTTCGTACCTCGCTTTAGAGAATGACGAAGGCAATACGAACAAAGCCTAGTTCTCTATGACGTTCGTTCCTGACTTTAAGGAGTGACTGCGTAGTGATTTGTGACTACTCCCGACTCCGTCATCCTCGAGAAGGAGGAACGACTGAGTCGGGGATCTGCTTCATCTAGCTCTGTTTCTATTTCTGCGCAGATAAATTTAGCAAGAACCAAAGTAACAACCTAAGCGACAACCTTGTACTGCTTCTCCATCTCACTCACACCTAAGCCAGAGTGTTTTGTCACTTTAAGCTGAACGGGCACTCGCTCTTTCAGTGCTTCAACGTGGCTAATGACACCGATCATCTTGCCTGATGCATTCAAGTTATCTAACGCGTTAAGGGCAATGTCCAATGTGTCACTATCCAACGTGCCGAAACCTTCATCTAAGAACAGAGAATCAATACTGGTTTTGTAGCTCACAAGATCAGAAAGCGCTAATGCCAACGCCAAGCTCACCAAGAAGCTTTCGCCACCTGATAAAGTCTTTGTATCACGCATCACATCGCCCTGCCATGTGTCGAGCACTTGCAGTTCTAAACCATCGTCGGCTTTACGTTTAAGCTCGTAACGACCATGCAAACGTTGTAGCTGCTTGTTCGCAAGGTACACCAAGTTTTCCAATGTTAAACCTTGGGCAAACTTACGGAACTTGTCGCCGTTCTTAGAGCCAATAAGTGAGTTCAAACGAGAGATATCATCAAACTCGACTTGTTGCTCATCAATTTGCTTAAACAGATCTTGCTGATTACTGCGGTTCTGGCTATCCGTTTCAAGATTGGCAGAAATTGCACCGATCTTGGTCGCATGGCTTTGCTGTGCGTTTTGACACTCAGTAGTCGCTTCTTCAACTTGCTGTTGGTCTTGCTCTTGCCATGCTTTCGCATTTTCGTGATTTAGTAGATCCACTTGTGTCGCTTTGGCGGCGTTCAACCTAGCTTGCGCACTGACAATCGCTTCGTCTAAAGACTTCTTCAGGCTTTGAAGTTGAGTTCTAACCTCTTCATCTAACAACGCTGCTTCAAAATTAGCCTCATCTTCGAACGGGCTAGTTTTCAGCGCTTCTAACCAAGCATTCGACGCTTGTGTGTAGCTCGATTGCTTACTGACTAACTCGTCCGAGAAACCAGTGTGTTTGGTTTGCTCGGTTCGATGTTCAAGTTCGCTGCGGTTAAGCACTAACTGCGCGGCATCAAATGCATTTACTGCTTCAGTGACTCTTTGCTTCATCGCATTGCTGGTGGCTTGAATGTCTTTGTCACCAAACAACTCTGTTCTTTCAGCCGTTACACGAGTGAGTTCTGACACTAAAGACTCACTCTGTTGCGTCAGTGTCGCGAGCTCTTTCTCAACACTGCTTAGCTTGTCGTCTAACGTTTTCAATTCGGCATTTTGAGTAATCAGTTGCTTCTCAATATCGGCCTGTTGCTGTTTGGTTTGCTGCCATGTGCTTGATGCTTGCGATTTCGCAGTAAACCAATCATCGATATGCTCAAGTTCAGGTGCTTCGATAGAAGTTTGAACAATGCTCTCTTTCAAAGCGTTCCATTGCTGGCCTTTCGCTTGAGCTATTTGAGTCACTTGCTCGTTTGCGACTTGGTTTTGCTTATTCAAATCAGCTAAGCGTTGCTCGGCCAACTCGAGATTAGACTGCGCCTTGTCAGCCATAACACTTACAGACAGGCGTTGTTTCTCAGCTTCAGCGTAATGCGCTTTAGCATCACCCAACGCTTTGAGTTGCTGCGCGCTCTGACTTAGTTGAAGTTCACACTGCTGAGCAAAGGTCGCGACTATAGCTTCATTGCCTAAATCGTTAATCGTTAGCACTGCTAGCTCTGGAGCCGTGCCAACGAAATCCGATAAGCTCTGTTGAAGCTTGCCGACAACGCCTTGCCAATTCATTTGAGCCTGCTGAATATCCGCTTGCGCACGTTGAATTTCATCGTTGAGTGCGGCAATCATAGGGGCAAGAGAATCTAACTGCTGACGATGCTCTTGGCCTTCTTTTTTGATAGCCGTTAGCTCTAGGTTTTCCCTATCTTTTTGAACAACCAAATTTGCAATGTCTTGCGACTGTTCAATCGAATGGTCTGTTGAACCACACAGTGGGCATTCAGTTCCTGACTCTAGAGCTGCACGGTATTTTGCTAATTCGCCTTCTTGATCAATCAAACGCGTTAATCGCTCAAGCGAAGTCTCTCTCTCTTTATATCGCTCCACCAACACTTCACGTTCTTTCGAAAGCTTGTCGACCAACTGAGTGTTAGTTTGATGCGTTTGAGTTTTAGCGTGCAGCTGTTGTTGGGCATTTAGGAAACCACGGTTGATCTCAAGTAATGAGTGCGTATTGCGATTCCAGTACTCCAACAGATCTTTTTGCGCATTCAATACTTGTTCGCTGATGTTGCCTTGCAATGCTTCCCACTGTTGCTTTGCACTACTCTCTAGCACAACCAATTCACTTAAAGTTTTGTCTTGCGTTGCTTTAGCTTCTTGCGCAGATTTGATGATCGTTTGCTGTGCATCAACCGCACACAAAGCTTGCTTCGCTGAGTTTAGTTGTTCTGCATGTTGACGCTCTAAAGTACGAACTTGCTCAACTTTGGCTTGCCATTGACCTAGGTATTTTTCCAGATGTTGGTCAGCTTGATGTGTATTTAAATACTCAGTGCTGAGTTGATCTTGTTGCTTCAGTGCATCTGTTTTTTGGACTAAAACGACTTGTTGATTACGCTGCTGCGTATGTTGCTCGTTTAGCGTATTCGCTGCACTAACGGCCGCAGTTTGCTTATCTTTGAGTACGGCAATTTGGTTATCTAACGGGCGAACCTGCTCGATGATCTTCTCTTGATCCTGCTGTTCGGCTTTTACCTGTTCGACAATCGCACTGCTTTGAGTCAGTTTAGTTTGCGCGTCTTGCATTTCTGCATCACGAACGGCAAGTAACTTGGTGCTGTTATCTAGGTGAGCTTGAGTAGTGTTCACCTCTTGTTCGCAACGCTTTAAATCTTTGTGTACTGGACGCAGCTTTTCAGCCGGCTCACTGTTTGCCAAGCGCTCTAGTGACGGTTGGTTACGGTCTAGTTCATCTTGAGCGGTTTTCAGATCGAGCTCACTGGCCGCAATAGTTTGCTCAGCTTTGGTCACGTCTTTCCACCAGCTAAGATGCACTTGCCACTCTTTTAATTGCTCGGCTAAACGCTTCTGCTCTACTTCTAGCGTTTCACGCTCTGCGGTCAGCTCTTTGATTTGCTCTTCAGACAGTAAGCTCACACCTTCAGCTTTCGCTTTAAGTTGATTAAGCGACTCTTCACTCGACTTAAAATGATCGTAGATACGCTCTGAAATCAGGCTATAAACTTCTGTTCCCGTCAGCTCTTCAAGTAGCTCTGCACGGTCGTTAGCATTGGCATTTAAGAACGCCGCAAACTCACCCTGAGACAACATGATGGATTTAGTGAAGCGTGAGAAATCGAGCCCTGTAACCTGCTCCACCAGCTTGGTCTTCTTGGTCAACATGGTCTCTAAGACTTTGTCGGTGTCCGCATCGGCAAACTCGCACGTTGGCGTTTGCAATGCGCCATCGTGTTTTCCACGCGCTCGCTTTTGGTGGAAATTAGATCGGTACGTTTTACCTTGAACTTCAAATTCCAGTTCAGCAAAACACTCACCCGTGCCACGCGTCATTAATTCGTTGTTGCCTTTAGCTATGCTCTTTAAACGCGGTGTGCGGTGGAACAATGCCAAACAAATCGCATCAAGAATGGTGGTTTTACCCGCCCCTGTTGGGCCAGTAATCGCAAACAGACCATTTTCTGCAAACGGTGATTGGGTGAAATCGAGCTTCCAACGCCCTTTCAAAGAGTTCAGGTTTTCAAATTCTAGGCTTAAAATCTTCATACTGGTTACTCTTCTACTTTATTTGGTGTTTGAGCGCTTTCAGACACTTCAACCATCACTTGTTTAAACTTCACCGTCATTCGCTCTAAACGTGCTTTTTCAGAATCGGTTTCAAACTCTTCTAAGGCAATACGCTTCGTAAACACGTCCATCGGGCTCAGTTCAGATAAGGTCTCTGCCGACTCTTGCTCTAATGCTTGATTACGACGCTCTCTTGCTCGGCGCAGTTGAAGTACTTCCACATTCAATCCTTCGGTCAGTGCGCGCATACGTTCTTGTAGATCCGACAAGTAATCTTGCGCTTGCACTTCTATCGATAACCATACGCTTTGGTCGCTATCTAAACCTATGTATTGGTTCAGCTGAGATTCGATCTCGCTCAAGTCGCCTTTGATTTCAGCTAGAGGTTGGAATGTGGGAACAGGCAATTGAGAAATGGTGCGCTCACCTTCAACAAACTCAACAACACACACTTGTTTCTGAGACTTAAGTTCATCAAAACTTAGTGGGATTGGAGAGCCTGAATAACGAATGTATTCACGCTTTGCCACCACTTGTGGGCGATGGATATGACCAAGTGCGATATAGTCTGCGTCTGGGAAGCCATCAGCGGCGAAACCATCAAGGTTGCCGACATAGATATCACGCACAGAATCCGATTGTTGGACACCCATCGCCGTTAAATGACCGGTAGCGATAATCGGCATGTGCTCGCTGTTTACAAACGTCGCGCGCTTAGCAACCGCCGCATCATAAACACTTTGATAATGCTGTTTGATTGCATCGCCGAGTTGCTTCTGACGCTCAACGCCAGTGACACCCGCCTGGCTCATCAACACATCGCGAGGGCGAATAAAAGGAATGGCACAAACCAGCGCTTCTACATCGCCGTTCTTGCCTTTTAGTTCGACAACCTGAGTCGCATGATCTTCATTGGTATTAGGAATCACGTCTGCGCCCATGTATTTGAGCAGCTGTTGTGTCTCTTTAAGCACAGAGACTGAATCGTGATTTCCACCTAATAACACCAATTGGCAACCGATCTTGTTCGAATCGACCACAAACTTGTTATACATCTCACGAGCGTAACTCGGCGGTGTACTGGTATCGAAAATGTCGCCAGCAACAATGATCGCGTCGATGTCGTGCTCTGTAACTTGCTCAAGTAACCATTGTAAAAACCGTTCATGTTCATTCTTGCGGCTTTTATTGTAGAAGTTTTGGCCAAGGTGCCAATCGGACGTGTGAAGAATCTTCATTGCTGCTCACTGGAAGTCTGTAATACCTTTAATCTACCAAAATAGTCGAGATAATTCCCTTTTATAAGCTTGTGAAAACCAACTAATTTCAGGCTTTGGACCAACTCCGCCCATAGCGTGACCAATCGTTATTTTTGACATAAAAAACCGCTCAACGTTAGAGCGGTTTTAGGTGTCCATAGCTTTAGCTTTAAGCTATTTCACAGAGGTCGTCAAAAATTGTACGAAGCGCCCAGAGTTACTGTGCTAAACGCTACATCACGGCTTTCGGGCCGAAGAATTCGATATTTACTGCATCTGCTTGTGAGATTAAACGTAAGGTTAGGCTTTCTACTGGCGTGTATTCAACACCTATACCAAAATGGAAGCCTAATTACGCGCAGCTAGACAATCAAAGATATTGCAATAGATGCCATGATCACGCCAACGACAAATTCCAACACCTTCCACGCTCTCGGGTTCTTAAACATTGGAGCCAAGAAGCGAGCTCCATATCCAAGTGAAAAGAAGAACACGAATGACGCCGATACCGCCCCAGCGCCAAACAACATTTGATCCGGTTGATATTGAGTTGAGATAGACCCCAGCAATACCACAGTATCCAAATACACATGCGGGTTAAGCCAAGTGAACGCCAAACACATCGCAATCGCTTTGGTTAATGAGTCTTTAGTTTCTGCCGTGGCTTCTAAGGCGTGGTTTTCGGTAAATGCTGATCGGAAGCTTAAGAATGAATAGACACCCAAAAAGATAGCGCCACCATAACGGGCGAACTGCTCAATTTGTGGGAACTGCTTAACGATTGCGCCAAAGCCCGTCACGCCAAAGCTAATCAGTAAGGCGTCAGAAATGGCACATACAGCACAAACTGCCAATATGTGTTGGTTCTTAAGCCCTTGCTTTAAAACAAACGCATTTTGAGAGCCAATCGCAAGAATCAGCGAAAGGCCAAGGGAGAAACCTGCAAAGTAAGTCGACATCTAAGGCTAGTCTCTTAACGCAACTCAATACTCATAAACTGGCTGTGCGGGTCTAACACATAATCAGCAAAGGGTTCACAGTATCCGAAGCCAAACTTTTCATACAGGTTACGCGCAGCCTTAAAGTAGTCTTCTGAGCCGGTCTCTAAACTGATTGTTTGATACTGGCGGGCGGTTGCTGTATCCAATACGTGCTGTAAAAGTTGGCTCGCAACACCTGACTTTCGAGCAAACTGTGAGGTTCTCATCGATTTGAGTTCAGCGTGTTGGGTATTTAGCTCTTTAATGGCAACACACCCAAGTAGTTGGCTGTCTTTCCAAGCACTGAAAAAAGTAATCTCTGGTGACTTGAGCCCATCTAGATCCAGTGCATGAACGCTTTCGGCTGGCGAAGTGGCGTACATATCAGCGAGGTGCTCTTCAAGTAATTCAATGACTTCCCCACCCGACAAGTCATCCACCTTAATTTCTATTGAAGCACTGCTTTCCAATGCTGTTCTATTTTCCATTGAACCCTGTGCATTTATTGCTGATGTCATTGTTTCAACTCTCCTTGTTTAGTTCGCTTATTTAGCTTGAGTGATTTGGTTTTTATCAACAGCCCACTTTCCTGAATTGTTTCCTTTTCAAGAACTCGGTTTGAATCAGTAAAATTACTGATTAATCATAAAATTATAAATGTCACACTGGGTTTACCTAGATACCATATTTTTCCTATCTCGTCTCGTGATAAAAGCGTTCCGCAAAGCCCGTATGGTCGCTGCATTGAGGGAGCAACACCTGTTTTAGTTAACGAATAAGTAGTCAGGGCAAAGTGAATAGCGATGACACGCGTACTGATGTTGTTGGCAGCTTAAACATCCCTTTAAACGGTCTCATTTAAAACGACCATAAGTTAGAAAATAAAACGCTTTCATTGATCGAATATTTGATTGCGATTTTCCAATTTCGGTATATGATGCGCCACCCTAATTTTTCAGCTTATACTGCAGGCAAATATGTCCGCCAACGCACTCTATACCGACCTATCCGGTTACTATGATTTAATGTGTGTAGATATTGACTACCAAGCGCAAAGTAACTGCGTACGTAGACTCCATCAAATCTTTGGAAATGAAGGAAAAACACACCTCGACTTAGCTTGTGGCACTGGCCCACACGTTCGTCATTTTATTGATTTCGGTTACCAAAGCGGTGGCCTAGATCTTAACAAGCCGATGTTAGATATCGCAGAAGTTCGCTGCCCGGAAGCCAAGTTCTCAGTACAAAACATGAGTAACTTTGAGGTCACGGAACCACTCGATCTTATCACTTGCTTCCTGTATTCCATCCATTACAACGATGGCCTTGAGAAGCTTAAAGAGTGTATTGAAAGTGTGCATCGTGCGTTAAAGCCAGAAGGTATTTTCTGTTTTAACGTGGTTGATAAAGACAAGATCAGCAACGACCTGTTTGTTAGACACACAACAAACCAAGACAAAGACGATTTCACGTTCCGTTCTGGTTGGTATTACTCTGGTCAGGGTGATAAGCAAGCGCTAAAGCTTAGCATCGAAAAGACGACTGCTGGTGAAACTCAAGTGTGGAATGATGAACACCCAATGGTGGCATTCTCGTTTAAAGAGTTAATCGAGATATTGAAGCCCTACTTCGAGGTTAATATCTTCGAGCACGATTACGACAAGCTGATTCCTTGGGATACTCAGTCCGGTAATGCGCTGATCACATGTGTCAAAATCTAGATTAATAGATAAACGGCAAATTAAACCAAATCTATAGATCAAAAAAGAACCCACACTCGCCATTCTCCTTTTAGAGCATCAGCCAGTGTGGGTTCTTTTGTATCAAGCTATCAGTTACTGAACTCTAAATTAGAAGTCCGCTGTCATACCTACGTAGTAAGTACGTGGCTCTTCAACATAGCCCATGCTCTCTAGCTCTTGTGATACAGCTTCGTCAGTTAAGTTCGTGATACCTGCACGTAGTCGTACTGAAGCATTCACGTTGTAGACAGCACCTAGGTTCAGCGTTGTGTAAGCGTCTTGAGTTAGATCGCTTTCGATCTGACGTTCACCACGGTAACGCGCACTCACGAAAGTACTTAGATCGTAAGTTGGGCTCCAGTTCAGTTTAACTAAACCCGAATGCTTGTAACGCTCAAGTAATTCGTCACCAGTAGACTTATCTTCAGTGTCTAAGAATGTGTAATTACCAGACACACCCCATTCATCAGTAATTTGGAATTGGCCTGTAAGCTCAGCACCTTGAACTACAGCCTCTGATACGTTTGTATAAGTACGCTTACCATTCACATAGCCAGTTGAGCTTGAACTATCAGCGCAACCTTTACCCGATTCAAACACTCCGCCGTTCTCACAATAGGTTTCATCACGATCAATTAGGTCGTTGATTTCATTTCGGAATAAGGCACCTTCAACATTCCAACGAGGTTGGCTATAAATCGCAGCGATCTCATAGTTCAAGCTGGTTTCGGGCTTAAGATCTTCATTACCATGTAAATCACATACGCCTTTACAGCTATTAACTGTGTAGTCTGTCTGATTTTGAGTCAATGTTGGTGCTTTAAATGCTTTACCCACACCACCCTTGATGATCAGGTCATTCGTTGTTTGATGAACCAAGTACACACGTGGGCTGAACTCTTCACCGTACAGTTCATGCTTATCTAAACGACCACCAATGGTTGCCGTTAGTTGATCCGTCATTAACCATTGGTCTTGAACAAATAACGCACCTTGATAAGCTTCAGATGTACCATTGACTAAGTTTTCTTTGTTGGTTAATTCACTCAACTGGTAGTCCATACCAAACGTTACGGTGTGACTATCACCAAGATAAGTGGTCGCCGAAGCTTCAACAATTTGAGTCAGCTCTTCGATGTCACTGCTATAGTTAGTATCTGAGTCCGCAGCATCATTATCTGTCACATTTTCACGTGAATAACGTACTTGCGTGTCACCCCAGCTCCAAAAACCACTATGTGTGATCGCTTGGCTCTGACGTACAACACGTGTGTCAGACTCAATCACAGATGATACGTTTTCCGCAGATGACTCACGTTCATCATCACTGTAGCCAAAATCGAAATCGATGGTTTGGTTATCTGTCGCATTCCATGTCAGGCTTGCAAGTAAGCTTAACGTGTCACGTTCTTCTAGAGCTGTTACATCTGAACGATCGTAACCAAAGCTGTGTGTACCAGAATATGGTTGCCAAGCGTTACGGCTTGTCTGGTTAACAGAAAGGCGAGCAAACAACTCGTCTTCAATCAACGCACCAGATGTCGTGAAGCCCATCGAATACTCTTCCCCTCCATCACCATCAAGTGGAGATGAAGTGTCCATGCTCAGTGTAGAGCTCCAATCGTTTTCTGGAGCCTTAGTGATGATGTTGATTGTACCGCCCATACCATCTGAACCGTAAAGTGCAGACATTGGGCCACGGATTATTTCAACACGTTCGATCGAATCAGCAGGAATCGTTGATAGGTCGAAGTCGTTACCACGGATGATGGCACTTGCAGAGCTTAAACGACGACCGTTCACCATGATAAGAGTGTAATCTGAATCCATACCACGAATAGAGATCATCTGACGGCCAGCACGTGTGCTATCAAAATCAGACTCTACACTCGTTGATTCTGCAACGATGTCCGCCAAGGTAATACCAGGGCTGTCTTCAATGTCTTGCGCGGTGATAACCGACATTGAAGCTGGCGCTTGTTTTAGTGCCATCTCGGTACGAGTTGCCGTAACAACCATTTGCTCATCTGTTGCTTGCGCTTCTTCTTGCGCCAACACGTTAGCTGAAAGTGAGGTACAAATAACAGCGACTGCGATCGAAAGGGGTTTACGAACCAAAAGAGGTTTGCGAATCAAAAGAGATCTCTCAGACATGATATTCATTCTTATATGTGATTGGTAATGATAATGGTTTGCATTAAACAACCAACTACCACTCTTATCAACGAAAGTTTCATACCAAAAATCGATTCTCGTTATTCACCATTCAAATAATGAAAGAGGTCTATATCCAACTCGATAGGTATTCGTAATTTTCATTCACCCTGCAGATGGATTATGTATAAAGCTCTTTGAATATATTGCGAACCCAGCGACACATCGGGTCGTTATGAAAGCGCTTATGCCAGTATAAGTAGACGTCTTCTGATGGGTGGCGCAACGCTTTAGGCACGCGTTTACAAACAAGATCTCTTTGCGTAGCGGCTTGTTGAGCAAAAGGTGTCGGTAAATGAAAGATGATGTCGGTTGCTTCTGCCATATCCGGCGCGACGTTAAAATTGGAAAGCTGAATTGGAATGGACAGCTGGCGCTGCTTATCAATCAAGCCAAGATCTTTAAATCGACTTTCGATCGAGAGCTTCTTATCCCCTTGCAGTGAGATTTGACCAAGTTGGCTATTCAACAAGTCATCAACCGTGATCTCTTTGTCCGCCAAAGGATGTTTTTTACTCATCAGCAAACGGTAATCGCGGCTAATCACGAACATTCGATACAAATTTTGCTCTGAACTTAACGGCTCGTGGGTCGACAACACAAAGTGCGCATCACCGGATAACAGAGGCTCAAAGTGTCGTTTAGGAATCGAGTCGATATCAACAGTCATGTTTGGCGCTTGTTGACGTATCTCCGCAACTACCTTGGGCAGCAAGTGCGCGACATTAGGCACTAAACCAAAGAAGCGAACCGTACTGTCACTGCTTTGCGGTTCGAATACATCGCCATGTACCAGCTTTTCTAAACGTGTCAGTACCGAATTGAGATCTTGCTTAATGGCTTCTGCTTTTGGCGTTAACTCATAGCCATAAGCCGCTCGCACCAATAGATCATCATTGAAAACGGTACGCAGTTTTTGCAGAGATCGGCTCACCGTAGGTTGGCTCATATCCAGCGCCAATGCCGTGTTGGAAACGTGCTTCTCTTCAAGAAGGTGTTTAAGAATAACGAGTAGATTGAGGTCGACTTGAGCAAGATTCATTATGCAAATATTAACAATATATAAAATTCAATGTGCGCATAGTGCTATTTCTTAACATGTAATACAATTGATAATCACTCCTATTTTGATCTAGAGCAATATGCAGAGCAGAGTTTAAGGTTAAGTGGGTTTTAAAGCTCTAAGTCAGAACTGTTTAAACATAAAAAAGAGAGGCACAATGGCCTCTCTTTGATCGTCTACTTTATATTGCTAGCGTTGAGCTATCAGACTACAGCTTTGTCCAAGCATCTTGCCAGTATTGGCTATCTGCTGGAGCGTAAGACGCGCTTGCACACCATGCCGTGTATGGCCAAGGCTTACATTCGTACAAGCCATTATCGCTGCCGACCACAATGTCACCCGCTGCGTAGTTTGTGCCCGCTTCATATGGAGGGTAATCACCTGGAGGAGGTGTTGTTCCGCCACCGTCTTTAACAGCGAACGAATCGTTTACCATCACCATTTCACCGTCAGATGCTTTACCGACTACTTCAAGTGCATATTGCCCTTCCGCTACATCGTATAAGTCGATGGTAATAGCACGGCTGTCCGTTACGTTAACCTTAGTTTGCTCAACCATAGTACCTGCACTGTTGATCACCATAGCGGTAACATCTAATGCTTCATTTGATGTCAGTGTCAGATCTAAACGCACGTTGCCGTTATCTGGCGCATATTGTGATTGAAGTCCTGAAACCGAAAGCTCTAAGTCATCGCCCGGATCTGGGTTACCACCACATGAAGAGTCTGAAACTTTTCTCCAAACGCCCCACTCACCTGTTGTTCCTGGCTCTTCGCCGCGAGTGTACCAACCTGCTCCCCACGTTGAACCGTCATGAGATACTTGATCACCTTCAACATAAACGGTGTCGGCATCCCATGCCGCAGCACAGTTAGAACCATCAGTCACAGACACTTTACGGTCAACGGTTACGGTTTGGTTCGCGCTGTCTGTCACGCTATACACAAGTGTGTAGTTGCCGATTTCATTTACATCGACACTGCCAGTGTGTGTAATAGTGCTTGTCAGGTCGCCATCTTCAGCATCATTCGCCGTCACGCCTGCCATAGCATCAAATGCAGTACCCAACACAACTGTTGTGTCAGATACGCCATTAAATACTGGCTTCTGGCTGTAAACCTCTACCGTTCTCGCTTTAGTGGTTTCGTTGTTATCGCTGTCTTTCACTCGGTAAGTCAAAACGTAAGTGCCAATAACACTGGTTTCAACGTAACCTTCAACATCGATTGATGACGTTAGATCGCCGTCTTCTTTGTCTGTTGCCGTCACGCCATCCATAGGATCAAACGTTGTGCCGTGAAGAACACGCGTATTTTCGACACCTTTAAGAACGGGCTCGCCCTCGACTGGTGGTGGCGTTACCTGACCGTGTACAAACGGGGCGTAGTCTTTAATGAACTGCTCGTTGTATTGTTGGCCGTTTTTGTTGGTGCCCATGTCCCAGTTGATAGACCAAGTCATCACACCACGTAGCGGTTGACCTTGCGCCGTTAGGCTATCAAATGCGTCGTATAAATCTTGTGGCTCTTGTACAAAACCGGTTGCTGCAGCATCGATGCTTGAAGGAATACCAAACACGAGCTTGTCATGTGGGATCTTGTGGAAACCACGCGTTCCGTTGATAAGAGAATCAGAAATGTAGTAGATGAATTCTTCTTTTAACGCATCGTTGTTTTGAGCAATCCAACCCACGCCTTCAACCCAGATACCATCGCCACCTTGGTTGTAAAATTGTGGGTTAATCCAGTCGTAGTAGCCTTCTAGATTATCGATATAAGGAACGTACTTACCGCCTGTCGTTAGATACGGGAACTCAGGCGCCATTGTAATAAGGAAGTTTTTACCTTCTGCGCGGTAGTGATCTTTCACTAGCTTAAGTGCATCCGGAATCACGGTTTGGTTGTTTGCGGCGGTTACGGCTGCTTGTTCAAGGTCAATATCTAGGCCATCGAAGCCGTAACGCTCGGTAAGACGGATAATCTCATCAGCAAAGGCTCTTTCATCACCGGTTTCTAGCTCTACGTGTGCATCAGCACCACCCAAAGCCAACAGTACAGAGCGACCTTGCTTGTTGAGCTCAGAGATTTGGTCAATAAATTGTTCTTCTGAAAGCCCAATGGTTGGGTCCAGTTTAAAAGTTGGGATTCGACCATCAGCCACATCGTAAACCTTCATGAATGACACATTCACGATGTTGTACATTGGGTTCACTTCATCCAACGTCACACATGGCGCATTACCACCTTGGTAGCCGCCACCGTCACACCAGTTATGCCAATAGCCAACCACGACGCCAGAGTCTGGATTCGTCATATCTGAACCATTCGCATAAACAGCGCCAGACATAGCCGCCATGCCGACCGATACTGCTAATTGTAGAGCTTTACGTTTCAACATTAGTCCCACTTCCTTACTTAACAGCTGTGCCAATCACAACCGAACCAATTCATTGTAATCATGAATATTTATAGAGAAGTAATGGAATTTATAGGAAAAGATGACCTTTGATTTAACTTGTGATTTTAAGTCACAGATTGAATATCAGAATCAATATGATTTTGACTTTTCATTCAAATTGAAATGCTAAAAACTGTTATTTTCGGCTGAATGCATTGACCATATAAATATTTAATCAACCTTAATTCACTAAGATAATTAACCAAAAATATAAAAAATCACCGATAGGAAAAAATAAACTTTAAATCGGCAAAAATCATCCCAAATACGCCGTAATTACTGACCTAAGACCAGATACCATTGCGAGTGATATCACTAAAACAGCCTGGATATAGCCATCATACATGTGCTAGCAATACGCACGTATAACGGAATATAGGAGCAAGAATTTGTAGGATTTTGAATGTATACGTCGGGAGTTTTTCAGTTAACCGTCAGTGCCAGATGAATAATATGCATCCAATAGTGAAATAAAATTCACCTTATCAAGTTCATTAAGTTGATTAATTCCAGCCGCTGCTTTTCTTCCTCCGCCAGTCGCAAAACTTGAGCAAATTTCGTCTGCACCCGTTCTATTTGATAATGGCGCACGTAAGCTCACCGTGTAAGACTCGCCGTCTTGGTTTTTCGTTAATACTGCTTGCGCTCGGTTTGGATCTTGATTAACGATTTCATTACCAAATACGCCACTGATGCGCCTTGCCCACGTCTCACCTGGCAGTTCAAACACACGTGCGACTTCACTTTCATAAACAGGAGCAAGGTTTGATAACTGCTGGCGATCATTTTGATAAGCATCTCGTAGTCGATAAAACACAGAGTCTTTATCATCCAAAAGATCAAACGGATTCGGGTATTGATAAAGGGTTTTGTAGAGCTCAGCTGGCGTGAAATGCAAATCACTCAGTGACGAACCGTAACCGTTGTAGTTAACCAAGGTACCTAGCTCTTCTAGAAACTCTTTTTGAGATTGAGCGAATCCATTTTCATCCGCTAGCCGCGCCGCCACCGTTTTTAGATTGTCGCCAAAGGCAGCTGCGATTGCCCAAGCCACATGCGCACCATTCAGCTTCTGGTTAATCAGCAAGCTCGTGCAGCTCTCTGGCGCGGTATCAATCAGAGTATCTAAATGACTAGAAGTTGGGACATCCCCTGTTCGGTGGTGATCGCAATAAAATACATTGATGTTTGCGTCTAGCAGTGAGTGCAATGCAGGCAGGTTTTTCTCCATCGATACATCTAAAACGGTAACGGAAGAAACATCACCTTGCTTACCCGGCTCCATAGTTTGAGTAACAACTTGAGAGACCAACTTAATATCACGCTTAACACCAGTAATGAGCACGCTCTCTCTTGGCTCACTTAATCGCAGCTGTAACAACGCGATTATGCCATCTGCGTCTCCGTTGAATACGTCGTAGTGCATGTTGTTCCTCTTCCTATAGATTTAACCGTTTGCCAGAAACGCGCCAATTCGTTTGTGTGTTCGATAGTCTGTCATTATTTTAGTTATATTTCACAGATACTTAAGTCTATTTTGGAATGCCTTATTCTCATTAGATTGAAAAGATAAACACATTAATAATATTGTATGACTTATATCACAGTAAAAGAATACGAAAAGATTATAAAATAAGCGCCTCCCACTTAATGATAAAGAGACGAATGAACACTACCACCACTCTTGTTTATGACACTTTGAAAAGCCTTGCTGCTCACGCTCCTGAGCAACATGCCGAGATTCGCCAGCGTTTATATGAGCAGTTGAGCCTGCCATTTAACAAGCAGCTCTCGTTATACGCTAATGTGCTTGGTCCTATCAGCTCAGGTAAGTTAGCGGGATGCGACAATATTGATAAAGCGGTTGAACTGGCACTGGATGTGCTGGAAGGCCGAAATAAGTAGTCCCCCCTTTAATACGTAATATAACGGCCCAGATCTTCCCCCAGATCGGGCCGTTTTTTTATTCTCGTCATTTATCTATTTGAATTTCAGGCACAAAAAAGGCGTAGATGATCCACGCCTTTTGTTTTAGTAAGTTCTATGTTGTTTATGAAGTCTTGAACTGCGCGACCGCTTGGTCCATATCGTTCGCTTGCTCTGCTACCTTGTCCACTTCAACTAAGCAATGCTGCGCCGAAGCGTTATTGTCGTTCGAGATAGTGTTCAGCTCAGTAATTGAGTCACTCACTTGCGCCATTACTGCGCCCTGCTCTTCAATCGCTGAAGCAATACGTTCTGAATTACCTTGGATGCTTTCCATGTCGCTCAAGATAAGTTGCAAGCTCGCATCCAGCTCTTCCGAATCTTTCAGCGTTAGTTGACCTTGTTGATTACACTCGCCAATCTCTGCCATCGACGCCTGCATCTGGCTTTGAATTGCACTCACCACTGAAGTTATCTCTGTGGTCGATTGATGCGTTCTGCTTGCTAGTGCGCGTACTTCATCGGCAACTACCGCAAAGCCACGACCTTGTTCACCCGCACGTGCTGCTTCAATTGCTGCGTTCAATGCCAATAGGTTAGTTTGTTCTGCAATGCCTTGGATGATGTTTACTGCATCGCCGATCTGGTCAACATGATGGTTCAGTGAACTGATCGAATCTTGGCTGCTTGAAAGACGTTCAGACAACTGGGTGATGTTGCTGATGGTTTCAACCACCACTTCACGGCCTTTATCGGCATTCACTTTCGCTTGATGTACACCTTCAGCGGCAACCGATGTGCTTTCAGAGATCTCGCCAATGGTGAGTACCATCTCTTGAACTGACGTTGTCATTGTAGATGTGTGATTTGCTTGAACTTCAAACTGTTTGATTACTGACTCTAGCTCATCATGCATGTTCGATGTGCTTTGTGTCAGTTGCAGTGACTTAGATTGAGAGGCAGCGATAAGCCCTTCCAGTTGATCCAACAGTTGGTTGAAGTATTGGCCTAGCGTGCTGAGTTCGTCTTTACCATCTAGGTGAGAGCGAATAGACACGTCGTTTGAGTTAACGATATTACGGATAACCGAAAGCAGTGACTCAATTTTGCCAATGATAGAACGGACGATTAACCAGCTGAACAGAATGATCGACACAAGTAGTGTGACGCAAAGGATGTTGTTGATCAGCGATAGTTTGTCCATCTCTTGCTGCGTTTGTTGGTCTAGCACCGCGGAGAACTCTTTAAATTGAGTTTCGATAGCATGAGAACCCGAGCGAGCTTGCCCAAGCAGACCTTCGTTGTGCTTCAAGCCAATCACTCGCTTCTGTTCAACCACTTGACGTGCAGCATCTATCAAAGCAGTTGAGCTTCCAACATTAGAAGTAATAGAAAGAACACTCGGATCGAACTCACCCTGTTCAATTAAGTCATTGAACAGGTAAAGCTCGATTTTTTGTTCAGCACTGGCTGTCGCGCTGATGTTATCGAGCAAAACATGAAACTCGCCTAGCATGCCTTTGTCGCGTGCTAGCCCATAGACTTCGCTCGCTTTAACTAGGTTAACAAAGCTGGTGTGGTAGGTTTCGATGTCTTCACGTAGGTGTGTGCTGTTGGCTAAGCCTAAATCACTGAGCACTGTATCTAGTTCGGATTCAGACGCTAAGAATTTGTTGTAGTTTACGTCGAACTTGTCGAGGTATTTCATATCGCTACGCAGCAAGAAATCTTTCTCGTTACGGCGAAGGTTGAGCAAGCGCACTTCAAGTTCTTTGGTAATTTGTTTGGCTTCACTCATTTGAGCGGTGGTGTCTGCAAATTGCGATGTGGTAAACAGCAGTGAAATCATGCCGAAGATGGAGAACATCCCCAACGAATAGAGCTTTTTCTTTATGTTCATATACGTGGCTCGTCTTTACTAAATTAACTATGAGTATCCAAATAAATCGCATCAAAGAATGGATATCCAACTTGCGCGACCTGATTATTGTTATGGTTTTTATATCGATAATGAGCGTCTAAAACTGTGGCTTCTAAGTCCACTAGCTATGACGTTCTTAATTGCATTTAAACAGCAAATGAAACAGCCAACTAAACTTAAATTCATCAATAACACAAATTTATTACATGTACATTAGTTGAATGATAAAAGTGAGAGACAGCTATTTGACGGAGCGTAAAGGCTTGAACACCTTGCTATGTAAGGCTTTGAATTAAAAAACTTTGGGCAATTATTGACCTTAGGGTTAGAAATGACACTTTTTTGGCTCATCAGAGGAGCAAGAACGAAGCGCAATATTGGAGGTTTTGACTTGATTTTTAAACGGTGAATCCATCGATTGGTGATTGTACAGTCGATCGTAAATGGTAAAAAAAATGGACCTACTCAATTCGAGTCAGGTCCATTTTTGGATTTATTAATCAATCGCTTTGCAGCTAATAAATTAGGGTGCGAACTTAAAGCTGACTAAAATGCTTTCACCATCTTGGTTAGGCACTTCAATAATACCGCTTTCTCGTCTTCTTCGATGTCTTGCGTCAGCTCATTAACCAAATTCAAGTGAAGCTGGTTATGGTGGACGTGGATCTTCTGACCTTCATCAGTTAATGCCACCACAATTGCACGACGATCCGTTGGGTGTTCATGGCGTTCAATCAATTCAGCTTTAACCAGCTTTTCGATTTGAACAGTAAGTGTACCCGTGGTGATACCTAACTTTTCAGCGAGCTCTTTCATTCTTAACGCGCCATGCATACCAAGTACTTCAATGGTGTGTACTTGAGCCAGGGAATAACCCGTCTCTTTGACAACAGACTGCTCCCACGAAGACATTTTATCGTAGAACTCAGTCAGTATTTGGTTAAGCTGTTCTATATTTCGCATGGTCGTTTGAATGCACTTCAAGAGTAAGATGATTAATCTTATCAAACTTGGCGAGCATTTGTTTATATTCAGAGACGGTTTTATCACTGTTTGATTCAAGAGTAATCGCTGCTGAATAGTGATGCCCACTCACCTTCCACATATGGAAATCGGTGACCGACGCATAAGGCGTTAAGGTTTTGGTCACTGAGTCACGATAATCTTGGTCGATATTCTCATCCAGCAGGATTGGGCTGGTTTGTTTCATAAGGTTCATCGTCCACTTAGCAATCACGAATGCGCCAACCATTCCCATTGCTGCATCTAACCAGTTCCAACCGTAAAACTTACCAAATAGCAGCGCAACAATCGCAAGCAGCGAAGTTAGAGTATCCGCCAACACATGCATGTAGGCTGCGCGTAGGTTGTGATCATGATGGTGTCCGTGATGCTCGCCATGTTTATGACCACGGTCGCTGTCGTGCTCATGGCTATGTGAATGACCGTGATTCTTACTATGATTGTGGCCATGCTCGTGTCCGTGATCATGATGGTGATCGCCAAGTAAAAACATACTCACCACATTCACAGTTAAACCAATACAAGCAACGATGATCGCTTCATTGAACTGAATCGCTTGTGGGTTAAACAAACGATGTACTGATTCCACCAGCATCAACAATGCCACAATCCCCAATGCAATCGCGCTGGTGTAGCCCCCTAACACGCTGACTTTGCCAGTACCGAAAGAGAAACGTTCGCTCTCGGCATGTTTCTTCGCATAACGGTATGCAAATAAGGTGATACCAAACGCTGCGGCGTGCGTCCCCATGTGCCAACCATCGGCAAGCAATGCCATCGAGCCGTAAATAGTACCTGTAACAATTTCGACAACCATGGTAACGACGGTCAATAACAGGACATAGAACGTGCGTTTCTCACCTTGACTGTTATGTGAAGAAAAGTTGTGTTGGTGACGTGTTGGAAAACTCAAAATGGCGTCCTTAGCTTGTGTTTGTGGTTAGATGATCGTTGCAAATAAAAGCCCTTTGATTGACAAGTAATTTGATAATCAAAGTAATAATTTGAAATTTAGTTTGATTATCAAACTTTGTCAACGATGAATTTTGAAACTCTGATTTGCGGGACGAATAGTTGATGGTGAGCGCTAGTTTGTTCCAAAGATTATTGATTCAGTAAAAACGAGGCTTTCCAGGGACAAAAAAGCCCACTCGAGGTGGGCTGATTGAGTCAAACTCAATGATTGTATTTATTTGTTTTGCAATGAAATAATCTCATCATTCACCCAACCTAACAGCTGCTTGGTTGCTTTCGACAAGACTTGGTTCTGCCGAACAATATAACCAAGACTGGTGCTCGAGAAGTTGGTCAATGGTGTCACTTTCGAATGCAGGTGCTGCTTGGTTGATACCGCAAACTCCGGGACAATAGCCACACCAAATCCCGCTTCTGCCCAGTCGATTTGAGCATCGACACTCCCTACTTCCATCACCCTATAATTAGGTAGATTAAGGCTTGGTAAACCTTCATCAATAAAGTCACGCGTTCTCGTATCATGACCTAGTAGAATCAAAGTGAGCTCTGCATCAGAGTCTCGGATATCAAACCCATCGCCAAGCGCACACCAAGAAAGCTCTTGCAGCTTAGTGAAATACAAAGACTCGTTGTGCTGCTCTTTGGCGATAACAAAACCAATATCCGCTTGAGCATTTTTAACTAAATTCGATGCCTGAGATGACGTGGTATTCAAGAGTGTAAGGTCAATACCGGGATACTGCGCTTTGAACTTCTGGAACGGACGAATTAGCAAAAATCGAGAAATGATGTCACTTACGGCAATGGTTAACGTCCCTATTTTAAGGTCGTTAATGGCATTGAGATCGGCCTGACAAATCTGCAGTTCGAGTAGCGTTCTTTGGCTTGTTTCCAATAGCCGTTCACCCGCTTGAGTCAATTGAAAAGGGCTTCTCTCTATCAACTTTATGCGTGTTTGTTGTTCCAGTTGTTTTAGGTGCAAACTCACATTGGGTTGTGTCATGTGCAGTGCATTGGCCGCTTTCCCAAAATGCTTGTACTCCGCAAGCGTCACAAACGTCTTCAACAAATTAATATCGAGCATCATGTCCTCTCTCTCGTGTCACTAATATCATTCCCTAAAAGTAAAGAATGCCCCATCGTCATTCCCTACAGTGAGGAACGAACGTGATAGGGAATCTCGTTTGTAGCTTAAGACTTTAAGGATATATGAAATCCTTATCAAGATAATAAAGATAATTAATTTCTCTTATCCACCTTGTAGGCCTAACATGATTCCTCAATCAGTTAGGAGAAAAATTATGCCATCTATCGTTGTTGTGGGCGCAAACTGGGGTGATGAAGGCAAAGGCCGCATCGTCGATTTTTTAGCAGACCAAGCTTCTGCTAGCATTCGTTTCCAAGGCGGAAACAATGCAGGTCATACTGTGGTAAATGACTTCGGTACATTCAAACTGCACCAACTACCTAGTGGTATTTTTAATCCTAATTGTACGGCGGTTCTTGGCCCTGGCATGGTGATCAGCCCTGCTGCGCTAACTGAAGAGATTGCAGAAGTTCAAGAGGCTGGCATCAAAGTGAAAATGGCGATCTCAGATCGTGCGACACTGTGTCTCCCTTTACATGCTCTTGAAGATACGCTTGAAGAAGAGCGTTTGGGCGATGGCGCTTACGGCTCTACACGTCAAGGCATTGCACCAGCGTACGGCGATCGTGTAATGAAGAAAGGCATTCTTGTCGGTTGGCTGAATCAACCTGAAATTTTAGAGCAGCGTATTCAATTCCTACTTGATTGGAAGATGCCTCAGCTTAAAGCGCTCTACCCTCAATGTGACTTCTCCCAGACTGCTTCTGAAATGACAGAATGGCTACTTGAAGTAACTAAAGCGTGGCGCCCGTTCATCTGCAACGTAACTGAGCCGCTTAAAGCGCTGCAATCACAAGACGCAAACCTACTGTTTGAAGCTCAGTTAGGCGCAGGTCGCGACCTTGTCTACGGTGAATACCCTTGGACAACATCTTCGAATGTAACCGCAGCTTATGCTGGCATTGGTAGCGGTTTACCTGCACTTCGTCCTGAACGTGTTATCGCTGTTGCTAAATCATTCAGCTCGTCTGTTGGTACTGGCACGCTAGTAACTGCAATGGAAGAACAAGACAGCTTCCGCGAAAGCTCTAACGAATACGGCGCAACTACGGGTCGACCACGTGATATGGGTTACTTTGATGCAGTGGCAACTCGCAACGGTGTTGACCTGCAAGCTGCAACGGAAATCGCACTGACTAAGATTGATTGCCTGTCTGGTTTGTCTGAGCTTAAGATCTGTACTGCTTACTCAGGAGAGCACACAGAGAACCCGATTTGGCCACAAACGGCTGAGCTAAAGCCCGTATATGAAGATATGGCTGGCTGGGATGAAGACATCACGGGTTGCCGCACGTTTGAGAGCCTTCCTCAAGCAGCACAAGATTACGTTACTCGTATCGAAGAGTTAATGGGTGTTCCAATCGTGATGGTATCGGTAGGTCCTGAGCGCGAGCAAATGATCATTCGAGCTTAGCTTAGAAGACGACAAGATCTACATCAAAGCCCACATTCAGTGGACTTTTTTGATTGTTCATAAAGAACGAGATAAACCAAGGAATTACAGACACAAAAAAGCCCACACTAGGTGGGCTCTTCCGTATAATGTGGTGCCCGCTACTGGACTCGAACCAGTGACACCTTGCATGTCATGCAAGTACTCTAACCAACTGAGCTAAGCGGGCAATGTTCTAATTTCTTATTACTACCATTGTGACAAACTCAATAGTTATGCAATAAAAACTAAAGAAGGAATGGTGCGTCCGAGTGAACTCGAATCACCGACCCCCGCCATGTCAAGGCGGTACTCTAACCAACTGAGCTACGGACGCATTCCCTTAGAACGCCAACGATGATATCCATGATAAACAGATGGTGCAAGTATTAACTGGCATCTTGCGATTCGTTTGCTCACTTTGCAATCAAAGACATAACAACATGTCGATTTTACACCCAGATTATCGTCAAACCGCTGAAAAACAAAGTTTAGTTAGAAAAAATTCTAATCCTTGATGACAACCAATTAACTAACCTAATGTGTTCAATTTGGGATTTTTGTTGTCTATACCGTTTTTCTTGGCCTTTACAGTAACCATGCAGGTATAGATCAATGCCTATATTTAGTGTCAAAAATTTTGCTTGCCCACTGGGTTACCGTAGTATTTTGATCATTATAAGTGAAAGGCACGCAGAGGCTTTGTAACTCACTGAAATACATCATTCATAAAAATCACCACGATTTTGTAATCGTCGTCATCGAATTACTAGGCCGCAATGACTAAATTCGGATTTTTCATATAAAGTGGCCGGGTTATTACCAACATACATAAATACGATAGCACTCTATAGTCGAAAAACATCAGCTACAATTAATCTCCCTCAAGAGCAACAATCTATAAGCAATTCAAAACCCAACCCCACACATCATAGCTATTTTGAATACATACAGCACAGTAATACATAATGAAATTTGCATAATGGTAAAGCGCGCCTATATTCATAACCTGTAGGAATCAATAATCTAAATTCAATGCTATACGTGAATTTATGGTTTACGATAAATACAAGTGTGAAAAATAGGGAATAAATTATGAAAAAATCACATATCGCCATTGCAGTGGTGAGCATACTATCGACATCTGCCGTATCGGCAGCGACCATTTATGAGACAGATGAAACAGTATTCAATATCGGCGGCCGCGCAGAAGTTCGAGGGAATTTCTCTGATGCGAATAAAAGTGCTGGTAATAGTAGCACCTATAGTGATAGATCACGTGTCCGCTTAAGTGTCGATGGCACACAAAAAGCGTCGGACGATGTTTCCTTTTTTGGGAAATATGAATTCGAACTAACAGAGTCTGAAGATGGCGCATCAGATGATATCGGCATTAACACTCGATTCTTATATACGGGTGTTCAAACCAATCACGGTAACGTCTATTATGGCCACCAAAATAATGCCGTTACCTACTTAACCGATTGGACGGATATGGCTGAAACCTTCAGCGGCTATATCAATGAATACACGGTGTCGACTGCTGATCGAGCAAAAAATGTTTTACGTTATGAACTGACAAGCGACAACATCACCTTTCAAATTGATGGCAATTTCAATTCAGATAGTGAATCAGCACAAAGTGACGGCTTCGGTGCAGTTGTCGCCGGCAGCACTTCGATTGGGTTAGATATTGGCGTCGGTTATGCGTCAAGTGATGAAACCTATGGCGTTGGGACAGATACAGAAACTTCTGATGCCTATATTGGTGCGGTTAAGTACACCAACGATCAGGGGGTTTGGTTCGCCGCACTCTATCAATTTGGTAGTATTTCAGGTCTAGGCGTAAAAGATTCAGACTACGATTCTGCCGATGCTTACTTGGGATACTCGTTTGGTGCCAACACCGTCAACCTGACCTACAGCTACTTTGAAGCTGACGATATTGCAGATTACGACATTAACTTTATCGGTCTAGAATACGCACGTTATATTGGCGATGTGGCCTTCTTTGGTAGTTATAAGTTTAACATGTTAGACGAGGGCGAAGGTGGGCAAGGCGATAACGACGAAGATGAGCTACAGCTCGGTATGCGTTACGCGTTTTAGTCTAAACCAATCCACTTAATATTAGTAAAGCCGAGCATAATCAATGCTCGGCTTTTTAGTTTGTATAACTTATTCGTATCTAAGCGATTGAATGGAGTCCAACCGGATGCATTACTATCGATACCAACTATTCTTCAACATCGAATACAACGTTGTAGTTTTCGGTATAGGTGCAGTTTGGCTGGCGGCTACAAGTGAAGAAGCGTCGGCCTTTGTAATCGCCTTGGCTTGCCAGTTTGATGATCATTGGGCTACCACACTTCTTACAAAATCGCACTTCTTTTGATGGCTCGATTAAATCGATGTGTGCTGCCAGTAACCTCTTCAAACGGCTCACTTGGTAGCTGTGTTTAATAGATGCACCAATCAGAGGTAAACCTGCCGATTTACACACGTGAATTAGTAGCTTTTCGCGATCGACTTTCCCTTTATTGAGCTCTTTGCCGTTATCAAGTTCGATAATAACGCGGGGCTCTAGCGTTCGCGGGTCGCAAACAACAAAGTCGAAGTAACTACGTGAGATCTTGTTGTTGGCGATAAACCAATTCTTCTTATTGTTCGTCTTAGCAGGAACAAGTACGTTCGACATGCTGACTTTAGCAAACACTTCCCCATGGTTGCCCACAGCTGATTTTAGCGCATTATAGAATGTCGCCTGTTGCGCCGACATCAACGCGCCTTTCTTCTGATAAGCGTGGTCTTTGGTGTCATCGTGTTTCACCACATACTTTTGAATAAAGTAAAAGAACACAACCAGAACAATTACAACGATAAAGATATTAGTCATTTTCCAACACAATCAAGTCTGTATAGGGATTAAGAGAGTAGCTAGCGTATGTAGAAAAGCATCACCTGGCAAGCAAAAGAGCGAGAGTTGCCAACCAGAATCACGACCTTTGAGCGCAGTGCCCAACGAGAGGTCGCTCCTTCGCTAGACACACCTCTCTTATTTTGATAATTAAATCATCAATTACACTCTAGATTGATTTAGATCAATTTACCTAGATTTGTGATCAACTAGTCTGAAAAACGTTAGGCAAATGTTAATAAGGAAATTGATATGGAACTTAAACAAGACCCAAGATGTTATACCGACGTATGTGTAGATGGTAAATGGTTCCACTATGACCACTGCGGAACCCAAGCCTACATGTTAAAGGGAGGAGCTTCGGCTGTGATTGAACTCGCTAGCGAACCAGCGACAGAAGGCGAATTGGTTGAAATGCTTCAAGGTGTCGCTAAGTAACTCATTTAGAAAATGTTGATATAGATAAACTCGACATATCGCTAAGTAAACCCCACTTCTCACTCAAATTTTGATATTAGCGATCTCAGAGTGTTCCAGAAGCCATTCTTATCTCACGAAGATCAGAATGGCTTTTTGTTTCCAGATTAGCGATTAACTTTCAGCAATGATGACTTGATTCCTACCCGACTCTTTCGCTTGATATAGTGCATCATCCGCGGCTTTGAGGTACTTCTTGTAAGTATCTTGATTGAGTTGCTCATGAACAATACCAATCGACGCTCCTATCGATGTGGTGAGGTCTAAAGAGCCGGAGTGCGTATCAATGGGTGTTTCAGAAATAGCTAAACGGATAACGTTCAACTGTTGCTCAGGATCAATGGAACCAGACAGCAACAAAACAAACTCTTCCCCACCCCATCTTGCCACTACATCGTTTGTTGATAAGATTTTCTCTAAACGCTTAGCGACTTCCACCAGCACTTGGTCACCAATATCATGGCCATAAGTGTCATTAACTTGTTTGAAGCGGTCTAAATCTAGAATAGCGAGCGTATACCCAAACGACGACAAATGATGTGGCATCGGCTGAGTTAACCGTTGCTCTAAGTAACGCCTATTGTATAAGCCTGTCAGTTCGCATCTTGTTGATTGCTTAAGTAGTTCTTTGTTGGTCTTCTGGATCGAGCGTAACCTTATCAATAGTAACGTGGCGCTTATCATCACCATGATACCCAAAGCGACGACGATTCGATTCCGTAATTGCTGCTTATCTAATGTCAGCTCACCCAACTCTTTTTCTGCGTTAAGCAGTTCGTTTTCTTGAGCTAATGATGCCGTAGCGAAATCTTGCTCGAGTAAAAAGATATCACTCTGGCGCTTATCAAATAGCAGCGCTTTATTACCCTTGTAATAGAGCTTGAAGTAGCGAAGTGCGTTCTCGCTGTCGCCTCTTGAATCATAGTATTCAGCAAGTGTTCTTAAGCCGAGGACCTTCCAGCTGCGAGTCCCCACAACATCGAACATTGCAGACGATCGCTTTAGATCAGCAAAAACAAAATTATCTCGGTTCAAACCAATGTTCGCTAAGGCTCTATTTAGGTAACACTGCCCCAATTGAAGTGTGTATTTGCCCACGCCTGGGTATCTAAGACACAAGTTTGCGACTTGTCGTGCTGACTCAAAGTTCTTTTCCGCCAACAACACATCACTCTCTGCTTTTAATAGGATGATTTTGTATCGTTCACTCACGTTATCGCCATTTAGCTTAGCCGCACTTTGATATGCTTCTCGGCCTTTGACTAAATCACCACTGCGCAGATAAGCAAAAGACTCATTCACATGCAGCACTCCAATGGTAGACGCTTCGAGTAGTCCACTCTTGTAATAGAGTTTTTTGGCTCTTTTAATCAGCTTGAGCGCTTTAGGCCAGTCTTCCAAATAGATATAAAGCAATGCCATGTTTGACACTAACTTGCTGTTGTAGATGTGTTGAGGGTACTTCTTACCAAGGTCTAAACCTTTATGGAAAAAGTATTGAGCTTCAGGAAAGTCATTGCGGATGTTGTTGATGACACCAGCCGTGTTATAGGCCTTAATCAACAACTCTTCATAGTGGAGCGATTCTGCGATATCTATCGCAGCTCTGATTTGGATTTCAGATTCCGCTAGCTCACCCGTACTGATGTATTCGATCGCTAATTCAACGAGAGATTGGGCCTTTAACCAACCCATATGTTCGTGTTGTGCGAGTGCTTTAATCTGCCTGACGTATTCGGAAACCGCTTTGGTATCCAACTTATGTTGCGCGAGGTTCGACAAAATCATCAATTCGTAAGCACGATAGATGGCTTTATCTTGGTCTGGGAACTTGGCTTGGAGAGCCTCAAGTTGTAGGGAAGCTAAATTAGGGTCACCACGAGATACATCGAGAATATCGATCAACGCAGATCCATATTGAGAGAGTGATAACTCTTTCTCTGGACTATAAACACTCGGGTTTTCAGGGCGAATATGCTTTAAATCGTCGTCATAAGTTGGATAGAGCAAATACAGCCCCAGCACAATACTCATCAGCACCACGAAAAGGAATGAACCTAACACATTGTTTCTATTCATTTATCAGGGCCATTATTGATTGAATTCCAATTTTATTGACGTTTTTTAAGAGCGGTCAAACATTATACCCGACAGATATACAGATTAAAATCCTGCGCACTGGTGGATCTGAATTGGGTTTTTCTCATTAATTAGAATAATCAGGCAACTTTCTTGATTTAACTCAGACAATCATCTGCCTCATTGGCGTTATAGTGATTTTCCTGTTCCTACCTCCGCGGCTTCTTTTTGAACAAGCGGAAGCATAATGAGAATTAACAATGACCCAAATTAATGAACAACGTCTTGTAGAACATTTCTGCGATCTAGTGAAAATTGATAGTGAATCTCGTAACGAAAAAGCGATTGCTGAAGCTTTGGCTGAGCAACTCGGTGAACTAGGTTTTGAAGTTCACAAACTGGCGGTTCCTGAAGAAGTGTCTAATGGTTTCAACATCTACGCTCGTCTAGATGGCACTCTTCCAGGTAGCACAGTGTTCAGCTGCCACATGGACACAGTAACGCCAGGCATCGGCATTGAGCCAATCATCGAAGACGGTATCATCCGTTCAAAAGGCAACACAATTCTAGGTGGTGACGACAAGTCTGGTATCGCAGCTATCATGGAAGCGGTTCGTTGCATTAAAGCTGAAGGACAAGAGCACAAAACTATCGAGATTGCATTTACTGTATTCGAAGAAGGCGGTCTGTTCGGCTCTTTGAACTTCGATATGTCTTACATTCAATCTGAGCACGCAATCGTACTTGATACAGGCGGTCCAATTGGCACTATCGTAAACGCAGCGCCTGGCCAGCAGAAGATTGTTGCTAAAATCAAAGGTCGCCCTGCTCACGCTGGTTTAGCACCAGAAGAAGGCATCAGCGCAATTCAAGTTGCTGCAGACGCTATCACTAAGATGAACCTACTTCGTATCGATGAAGAAACGACAGCAAACGTTGGTATTGTTGAAGGTGGTCAAGCAACTAACATCGTAATGCCAGAGCTTAAAGTCGTGGCTGAAGCACGTTCTCTAAACGGCGAAAAGCTAACGGCTCAAGTTGAACATATGATCTCTACATTCCAAGAAAGTGCTAAGCAGTTCGGCGCTGAAGTAGAAATCGAATCAACTCGTGCTTACGATGCATTCGTTATTGCAGACGATCATCCGCACATTCTTTCTATCAAATCGGCGTTTGAGAAGCTTGGCGTCACAGCGAACACTAAACGCACTGGCGGCGGTAGCGATGCAAACAACTTCAACGCAAAAGGCCTGACAACAGTTAACCTTTCTACTGGTATGGCGAAAGTTCACACCACTGAAGAGTACATTGCAGTGAAAGACATGGTCGCAATCACTGAGTTTGTTGTGGCTTACGTAACGCAATAATCGAATCCATTAGTTGGGTAGTCACTTCTATCTAGCACAATGAAAAAAGCCGAGACATCAACACGATGCTCGGCTTTTTGCTATTTAGGTGAACATAGAAGGTCGAATCTAAAACCCTCTACGCTTCCAGAATTGGCCTTCGTCTTTTGCTACGAGGTCGAATGTCTTATCAGCAATAATGTTGCCTTTTAGCTCAACCGTCATGCGCCATTTACCTAACTTGTTCGAGACAGGTGCCCAGATAGTGTCACCTAAGTAGAAATCCCAGTCATTGTTGCCGACATACTCTTCACCATCGAACGGTTCGAGCACTTCGCCCTTGTCTGTGGTGATATTCGGGTGATAGATGCAGTAGCGGATCTTTTCGCCTTTGGCTTTTTTGATATTCAAGATATAGCCAAATTCCACGTCGATTTCAGCATCAACGGTGGTGGTGAACTCTTGGATTTTTGGAAGGTCTTTAGATTTGGAATCCCACGTGGAATAGATACCATAAGAAGTCATGTCGACCACAACTGAGCGCTTTGCCATTTCAATCTTTACCTTGGAGTTATTCTATTAATTTAATTCTATTTGCCATTCAGCCAAAGTGGATAAGCACGAGGCTATTCTTGCCAATCTTTTGCCATGCGCTTAATCACAGACGGTTCGATGTCGTGAATGCTGCCATATTGCTCTCGGCATACTTCGATGATCAAGTCAGCTTTGTATTTTCTTGCAAGTTGACGGTAAGCCTTCATTTCCCAATGCTTAATAAAGGTATTCGAAACAACCACATCCAACCCTTGCTTCAAGCCATTTTCTGCCGTGTTCTTACACCACCCATGAGCTTGTTGCAGCTGCCTAGGGTCAAAATGGTACTCACCTTGCTCATTCACGTAATACATATCCGCTTCGACATGCAATGCATCGTAGGTTTTTGCTTTTGTTGATTTGCCAGAACCGGGCAACCCTCGAATGAGTATTAACTTCATCTGTCACTGTACAGGCTAATTTGAAAACATGAGTTTATCGTAAATAGTAACGAGTTGCTCTGATAACTGCCTCTGCTCAGCATACGAAAACCAAGTACTTACACACGACTCAGACAATCACTGAATACAATGAGACTCCCCTCGAAGCGCGTGGATTGCTTCTGATAGAAAACACAAATAATTTACATCTATCCATTTTGCATATCGACAAGCGTATCAAACTACTATAGATTTAGATGTATAGACGTCTACATATCTAGCTTAGGGAGAAAGCTGTGCCTATTCGCATTCCAGACCAATTGCCAGCATCCGATGTTCTTCGTGAAGAAAACATCTTCGTTATGCCGTTATCAAGAGCATCGACACAGGAAATTCGTCCACTTCGAGTCTTGATCCTCAACCTAATGCCGAAGAAGATTGAAACTGAAACTCAATTTTTACGCCTACTATCGAACAGCCCATTGCAAGTGGATGTAGAGCTGCTGCGCATTGATGACCGACCAAGTAAAAACACACCGACTGAACACCTTGATAACTTCTACCGCCAATTTGAAATGGTCAAAGAAAGAAACTTTGATGGATTGATCATCACTGGTGCGCCGCTTGGCTTGGTTCAATTTGAAGATGTGATCTACTGGGACCATCTGAAAACCATCATGGAATGGGCAAACAAGCACGTTACTTCAACGCTATACGTGTGTTGGGCAGCTCAGGCTGGTTTGAAATTACTCTATGATTTGCCAAAACGCACTCGTAAAGAGAAGCTGTCTGGTGTTTACAACCACGAGATACATAACCCATACCACCCTATTTTACGTGGCTTCGACGATACATTCTTGGCTCCGCACTCTCGCTATGCGGACTTCTCTCAAGAGTACTTAGCGGAACATACTGACCTTGATGTTCTTGCGACTTCTGATGTTGCGGGCGTATACCTAGCGGCGACCAAAGATAAACGAAACGTGTTTGTAACGGGTCACCCTGAGTACGACTCTCACACACTTCACAATGAGTACATTCGTGATTTGGGTGAAGGCATGGAGCCTGTGATACCAATCAACTACTACCCGAATAACAATCCAGACAACAAACCGGTTGCAAGCTGGCGCAGCCACGGACACTTGTTGTTCTCAAACTGGCTAAACTACTGCGTTTACCAACAAACGCCTTACGATCTGGATCATTTCAGCGAAGACAACTTTACCAAAGACGATTAAGTTCTTTCTTCCGATTCACAAACACATAAACCGTGTTCAGTATGTTGTTGATAAAACGACGAATTGGACGCGTTTTTTTTATGGTGTGTGGGTCGCATTCCATGATAGATTTACGACTTCAATGGGTTTGATTTCATATGATGGGTTGGTGTTCATAAGGAGCTTCACATGCCTGCCAAGCCATCATTTTCAAATCCGATTTCGTTGTCCCGCCCTCTTTCGTTATCAAGTGTGGTACTACTTGCCTCGCTTTCCTTGGCCGGTTGTGTCTCTGTCACTGAAGGACCGCCAAAGATTGAAAGTGATCCTATCGCGATGTCTGAATCTCGAATCGAATTAGGTTTGGGCTATATGGGACAAGGCAATATGGTGAGAGCGCGTGAAAACCTTGAGCTCGCGATTAAACACGCACCTAGCTACTACCGTGCTCGGCTTTCAATGGCGCATTACTACGAACAAGTGGGTGAAGTAGATGAAGCGAGAAGCACTTACCGCAAAGCACTCAGTCTTGATTCAAGAAATGGCAATGTATTGAACAACTACGGTACCTTCTTGTGTAAACAGGGCGAATACGAACAAGCCGATAATTACTTCAATCGCGCCATCGACCAACCCTACTACTACTTGGTGTCTGCAAGTTATGAAAACGCCGCGTTTTGCGCATTTAAGGCTGGCAATACCGACCAAGCGAAGTACTACTTCAGCAGAGCGATTGACCACGATCCAAACCGCGTAAAATCGATACTACAGTTATCAAAAATTGAAGTGAGTGACGCCGATTACAATGACGCTCGAATCCGTTTATTCAAATTCCACCAGCGTTATGGCTATCAAATTCCATCGCTTAAAATCTTGGTCGATCTCGAAAACAAAGCAGGTAACAAAGCTCTAGAGCAGAAATATCAGAGTAAGTTAGATGAGTTGCTTTCTGGTTAGGTTATATGCAAAACACAAAAAAAAACGGGCTTGTTGCGTTAACAACAAGCCCGTCCGTATTTCAGCTTAATATCTTAACTAAGTGCAGCCGCTATTTTAGCGCGATCCACTCTTGTCTTTGCTCATCGTCCATAAAGGTCCATGCGATAAAGCGACTTACCTTCTGGCCTTGTGACATCTCGACGACTTTCACTTGTTTAGCTCTAAGCTTGCCAAGCTCTGAACGAACCATATCGACGTTATCTTTCTTAGAAATCAATGTCGTAAACCACAAAACTTGAGTAGCAAAAAGTTGACTCTCTCTCGCCATCTTCATAATGAAAGCGGCTTCACCACCTGGGCACCAAAGCTCGGCTTTTTGACCACCAAAGTTTAAGGTTGGTTTAGCTTGCTTAGTTGATTTATCTAACTTAACTGGCTTCTTGTTCGTTTCAGGCTTGAATGACTGACCGGCTTTCTTAGCACGGTTCGCCGCTAGATTATCCAGTTTACGTTGTGACCCCTTTTCAGCCTCTTCAAGAGAGCTGTGGAATGGCGGGTTACAAATAGTGACATCGTAACGTTCATTATCCTTAATCACGCCCTTAAAGATAGATTCAGAGTCAGCTTGTAGGCGAGCGCGGATCTTACCTTTTAGATTAGGGTTGCTTTCCGCTATGAAGTTCGCTGTTTTGATGGAGACTGAATCAACATCTGTCCCTGTACAACGCCACTTATACTCTGTCGCACCAATGATTGGGTAGATACAGTTTGCACCGACACCAATATCTAATGCTTTCACAGACGCGTGGTTATAGGGTTCACCTTGGCCATCGCTATTAAGGATGTCGGCCACTCTGTGAATGTAGTCTGCACGACCAGGAATTGGCGGGCACAAGTAACCAGCAGGAATATCCCAATGTTTAACGCCATAGTGATGCGCCAACAAAGCTTTGTTGAGTAGCTTAACGGCCAATGGATCAGAGAAATTAATGGTGTCTTCGCCAACCGGATTCTTGATCAGATGCTCTTTTAGCTCAGGCAAGGCTGCAACTAGTAACTCGAAGTTATAGCGGCCAGTGTGCTGGTTTCTTGGGTGTAATCCACCTTGAGGTTTTTCAGCCGAGCGTCTTTTCTGAGCTGCGTTCTTGTTAAAAGCCGTTTTATTGAAAGAACCCTTATTCGATGATCCTTTATTGGCACCCGGTTTACCTCTGCTATCTTTTGCAAAAGGTCGCTTTGCTTTGTTATTGCCCGCGCCTTTAGGTGCACTATTCTTGCGGCTTTTATCAGATGTGTTCTTTGTAGAAATACGCTTGTCGCTGCTTGGCTTAGCTGTACTTGGCTTAACATCAGCTTGGTTGTCTTTTGTTTTTGCTGATGAAGTGCTGTTTTTCGACAGGCTTAGCGTCGTTCTATTTTGTGATTGGCTCATTGGGCTACTTCTTTAAATCTAAATACATCATGAATAAACGGGCATCCAACTCAAGTTGATGATATTCCGGTTCCATGAGACAGCATAGTTGGTAAAAGGCTTTGTCGTGCTCTTTCTCTTTGATATGCGCCAGTTCGTGTACCACCAGCATTCTTAGCAAAGGTTCTGGTGCATTTTTAAAAACACTGGCGATACGAATTTCATTCTTTGATTTGATCTTTCCACCGTGATTCTTAGCAACGTAAGAATGCAGACCTAACGCATTATTGATTAGGTGTATCTTGCCGTCGTAAATCACTTTGCTGATCGGTGGTGTTTTTTTCATGTAGCGATTTTTTATCTCAATCGCATAGTCAAACAGGGCTTTCTCGCTTTTTATTTCATGATTCTTTGGGTAGCGAGCTTCAAACCAAGGCACCAATTTACCCGACTCTACAAGTTGAGTAACAGGATCAAGAATGTGCTTAGGATAGCCTTGAATATAGCGTAAAGAAGGATGCATGCTGAAAGACCGTACAAGTTACACCACGACAATACGTTGTGGTCTTGAAAATTGAGCCGCATAGTGTAACTGATCACACTTTTCTAATCACCTAGGATTCGTTACACTTTAGCGAGATTCACCAAGAGAATGAAAAAATGAAACGTGTTGTATTGTACGTCGCAGACAAATGCCCGCACTGTAAAGATGCCCAAAGGTATTTAGACTCTAAGAAAATTGTTTACCGCCTGACGAATGCAAAGATGCAGCGTGGCCGTAAAGAATTGCAAGCAATGGGTGCTCGTTCTATCCCCGTGCTTAAAATCGGCGATCAAGTGATGGTCGGCTGGAATCAGAAAAACTTCGATAAGATGTATAACTCAAAGAACACCTAACGTGCTCTGAGCCAGTCATACTTCTATACAACAAAGCCCGAATATCCAATCTAGGATGTTCGGGCTTTGTTTATTTAAATCTTACTAAATCACACATACCGCTTAACGAAATCAATAAAGGTTCTGTCAGCTTTCGACAAATACCCTTCCTTTCTCCAGGCCAACGATAGATTCAGTTTTACAGGGTCTTTAAATGGCACGCCTATCACGTCTTTCTCATATTCCGTCACCAAGCTAAGCAACGCGGTGATGGCAAACTCTCGCTTCACGATAGAAAGAATCATTGGCAATAAATTGGTTTCGAACGCAATGGTCATATCGAGATTGTACTTCTTACAAGTCGCATCGATAAAATCGCGGTGGAAGTAGCCCGATTTGAACATGATCAGCTCTTGAGCAAAAAATTCTTCAAAGGTGATGGATGGTTGCGTTGCCAGTGGGTGATCTTTGCCAACTACAGCTAACATTTCTGAGCTTAACAGGTGGTCAGTTTCAAGATCATCAGGCACGTTTTCATGGTTGATTACGCCAATATCGAGTTCGCCGTTTAACAGCATTTCACGAATAGATGCGGTGCCTGCATCAATCAAGGTCAACTTTAGGTTTGGGTATTGGCTTTTAAATGCCATCACTACTTGGGGGAAAAAGTAACTGCCCATCATACTTGGAGCGCCTAATCGAACCTCGCCTTTTTCTAGCCCCTTTAGTTCATTCATCGCGAGCTGAGCATCATCAAACTGCTGGGCGATTCGCTTTGCATGCTCAAACAGTACTTTGCCCTCCTCCGTTAAAGTGACGGATTTATCGCCTCGACGAAATAGAATCAACTCTAGTGTCTGTTCTAGTTTTTTAATAGAAATACTCAATGCAGGCTGAGCGATATGCAGCGCTTTGGCGGCCTGAGTGAAGTTACCAAACTGCGCAACAGCCAGAAAATGTCGAAGTGGTTTTGATTCAAGCATGGCGATATATTAAATATATAGAGGTGATATTTTTAATATATTTCTTTAATCACACTTGTACTGATAACTTGTTCACAAATAGCTTACTAACTCGTGCAGGCACAACGTAAATGTTTGATAAAGGCAGTCCTCAATACAAACGCATCACCCAATCATTGGCGATTGGCTCGTTTATCATTTTCTGTAACCTTTACCTCTTTCAGCCAATCTTGCCGCACATGGCGGAGCACTTCCAAGTATCGGAAACTCAAATCAACTGGCTGTTTGCCGCGACAACACTTGGGCTTTCCATCAGCTTGGTGCCTTGGGCAATTGCCTCTGAAACCTTTGGTCGTAAACCCATTATTCTGTTCAGTCTGTTCGCTATCCCATTAATAGGGTTAAGCATGGTGTTCACGACTACCTTGTTGCAACTCGTTATTGCCCGCGCATTTATGGGCATCGCTGTGGCGGCGTTTGCTGGTGTGGCGGTTGCCTATATGGTTGAGGAGTTAACACCCAAAGCCTTTGCTGTCGCGATTGGAGGTTATATTGCGGCCAACTCATTGGGTGGAATCTTCGGACGTGTATTAGGCGGCTTAATTACAGACTATTTCGATTGGCATGCAACTGTACTGTTTTTCGTTGTCGGTTCATTGCTTGGTGCACTCTTTATTGCCTATCGCCTACCTGACCAACAGAACTTCAAACCTCAAAAAGGGCTGTTCTTTCATCACAACCGCTCCGTTGTAATGCACTTAAGAAACCGTACCTTGTGGCTTGCCATGTTGATTGGTGGTGCTAACTTCGCGCTGTTTGTTAACCTGTACTCTGTAATGGGCTTTAGGCTAGTCTCTGCGCCTCATTCAGTGCCTGTAGGTTTAGCTTCGCTGATATTCCTATGTTACTTGGCCGGTACGGTCAGCTCTAAGCTATCAAACAAATGGACACTTCGCTTTGAACCGTTAAACGGAATTTTGATGGGCGTGTGCATTAGCTTAATTGGAATGCTGGTTTCTGCGGTCGATAAAGTCCCGTTCATGTTAGCTGGCTTGTTATTGATTAGTGGCGGTGCGTTCTTTGCCCACACTCTTGCCTACTCTTGGGTGAGTCAAAAAGCACCGAGCGCTAAGGCGACAGCGACCGCGCTCTATCTGGTTCACTATTATATTGGCGGTAGTTTAGGTGGATTCTTGCTTTTATATTGCTGGCAACTGTTCGGTTGGAATGGCGTGATTGCAGGTGGTTCAATCTTCTATGTTGCGATATTTGCTTGGGTCTACCAGTTGAAACAGCTACAAGTATCGGCGTCCAAACTCGCACAAGCATAACTACGACTGAGTTTGTAACTCAATTATTGCTTTTGATTAACGTCCGTTCTGATATCCTACGCAAAATTTCATTTCGGAACCTGTTATGTCGAACACTCAAAGCACAGATCTTCAAACCATCCACGACCAAGTTAAACAATGGTTAGACGATGTCGTTATTGGCCTAAACCTGTGCCCATTCGCAGCCAAGCCACAACGTAATAAACAGATTAAGATCTTTGTGAGTGAAGCGAATACGGAAGAAGCGTTGTTGGAAGACATCATGACGCATTTCGTAGAGTTAGATAACACGCCAGTCGCCGAATTGGAGACGACTTTGGTGGTTGTACCTAACATGCTGCTAGATTTCTTCGACTACAACATGTTCATTGATTGGATTGAAGCGTTGATCAAGCAAGAAGATTGGGAAGGTGTTTACCAAGTGGCAACCTTCCACCCAGACTATTGTTTTGGTGGTGCGGATCCAGAAGACGATGAAAACCTAACGAACCGTTCTCCGTACCCGGTTTACCATTTGATTCGTGAAGCGAGTATGGAAAAAGTGTTGAAGCACTACCCTAACCCTGAAGCGATTCCTGATACCAACATCGCGAGAGTCGAGTCTTTAACGCCAGAAGAACGCCGTCAACTGTTCCCTTACTTGTTTAGCTAATAGTTCAGTTAATCGCTAACATGATGGCTCATATTCCTGAGCGCTCTTGATGATATGGACGAGAAATGAACTGATCTCGTCCATTTTGTTTCGCAATGTACAGACACTCATCGGCAACTTTGATGAGCTTATCTAACGCCGACATCCTTTCCCCTTTGGTATCCCCTGTACTCAACTCAAAATGACACGCACCAATTGATATAGTGACAGGCTTTCGATCCAGTGTGATTTTCTTCATCTCTTGCAAAAGAGTCATGAACTTATCTTCAACATAATTTGGTGTTTTATTTGGATACCAAAGAATGAACTCTTCACCACCAAAACGCGCCACAAACTCACCCTTTTGAGTGTTATTGTTCAGCACGCTCGCCACTTTCTTTAATACAACATCGCCCATTTGGTGACCGTAAATGTCGTTAACCTGTTTAAAGAAGTCGATGTCGACAACCGCCAAGGTTCCCTTTCCTAAAGAGCCTTTTAACTGCTCGACTTCCGCATTCAACGTTTTAAACAAGCAACGTCTATTTGGCAAGTGTGTCAGAGGATCATACAGAGCTTGATACTCCAATTTCTCATTCAACTCTTTGAGTTTTCGTTCTTGCTGCCTTCTAACCAGCTCCACTTCGATCCATGATGCCATTAGTCTCATCACGTCGACATCGAACTCTTTGAACTCACGATGATAGGGTGCTGGGCTTGAAAAGTTTAAGGTGCCATAAAGCTCATCATTAACGAAAATGGGAACCCCAATATAAGACTCCAAGCCAAAAGACTGGTAAGCAGGATGCTTCGCATACTTATCGTGTTTGCCACAATGCTCAATACAGATAGGACCAATCGATTTACAGGTAATTTCGCAATAGGTTGAACGATAATCAAAAGTGTCACCGCTATTGAGTTCTACCCCTTCAGGCGTAACACAATGTTCAACAACATAAGTATTGCCATCGACTTTCGATAAGATACCAATATCAAGGTTGAAGCGTTCAAGCCCCATAATAAGCAGCTGAGCGATCTGAATATCGAAGCCCTTTCGATAATCATTGGTGATTTGATACAAGCGGCGTATAACAATTTCGCTTTCACTGGCTTGGTTCATAAATGGGATTCCACTACTGCTGACATTAATGGCAACATTAATATTTCGTATATTAAGAAGAGTAAAGTGTAAAAAAACATAATAATCAATTAGTTTGTATGCAAAATACCTCATTGGTCCAATGAATAAAAGTCGCGTTCTTCCACTTTGCGTTAGCACCCCATTCCTACCTTTGTTAAAATGGTCCATTAACGAAACAGAATGGATAGGAATATGAACCTTTCTCAACTAAACCAAGAAATCTACGATCACCTTTACCGCGACATTGAAGAGTTCCGCAGTACTTTTGATCTGCCGGTTGCTGCTCCTGAAACAATGGACGAAAAAGGCGATACGCTACATACATCTCTAGCGATCGAAGAGCTAACAGAACTTGCAGAAGCTGACTCTAAAATCGAACAAGCGGACGCTATTGTAGACAGCGTTTATGTTTTGATGGGACGTTTGGTTCACCTTGGCCAAGCTAAGGTTGAAGACAACCTAGCAATCAGCTACCTGATCGACCTACTGTTGAATGTTTCTAAAAACCGCTCAATTGACTTCTTACCTTGCTGGGACGAAGTACACTCAAGCAACATGAGCAAAGTATGTCGCAACGAAACTGAATATGCTGAAACAGAAGCTTTCTATGCTGAGCAGAACATCAAGCTGATGGCGGTTCAAAAAGGCGAATACATCATCGCTAAGTGTGCGGAAGATTTCGTATCGGAAGGCAAGACAGTTCGCCAAGGTAAAGTACTAAAATCTGTACACTACCGTCCTGCGAACCTTGAGCCACTAACGGCTTAACTAAGTTTACGACTGAACTAAGGTTATGGCTGTAGCTCTTTAAAGCACCAGCGCACCAAAATAGCAAACGCCACGTTTAAATAACGTGGCGTTTTATTATCTGTCAGTTAATTCTAACTGTGTTAATCGTAGCTGTGTGTTAATCGTAGCTAAATGCTATACCAGTCGAGCCATATGATAAGCCGCCACATATTCGCCATTTCTGAAAGCGAACCCTGCGGACTCTCCTTCAATCACGAAACCGAACTTCTTATACAGGCTGATCGCTCTTTCATTATCGGTGTATACCGTTAACTCCATTCGCTTGATGTTAATCCAGTTATCACACAAGTCGATCGCGGTCGCGAGCAGCTGACTACCCACACCTTTGCCTAGCACATCGTCTTTAACACCCATACCAAATGAAGCCACATGTCGTCTTCTTGGATTCACGCACACTTCCATTCCCAAGTTGCCAACAATCTCATCGTCGATCATCGCGACATACGAGTACACGTTGTCAGGTATATTAGAGATTCGTTTTTGCCAGCTTTCCAGAGATGGATTTGGGAGTTGCAGCGTACCGGTATAAGCATTAGTGCATTCGTAAACTTCTTTTATTCCCTTCGCATCTGACGGCTCAGACCGTCTCACTATAATACTCATCGCAACTCCTAATATTTCTTCGCTAAATATGAAACACATCCTCAATGTGCACCTAAACACACTAACAAATAGTGAATATTTAACAATAGGTTAGATGAACTTATCTTATTGGGCTTAGTTGATACTGAGTAAACGCCCTCTCTCAATATCTTGTTCAAGTACCTCTGGCGTTAAATCGCCATGTCCATGGTGATCGTGATTATGGTTATGTCCATGATCGTGGCCGTGTGAATGACTTTGATGTTCATTTGCTCTTTGAGCTAACTTGTGTGAGTCCAAATAGGTATCAGTTAAATCAGCACAATATTCTTCGGTCCATAAACGTCGAGCCTCATCATCACTCATGATTTGCTCGGCTTTAGGGCCCAATTTGTCCATGTAGAACATCCCCAGCTCCTCACCTTCTACATTGGCGTGGTTGATAAGGTTCATAAACGCAGGCTCTTGATTCTCATCTGATAGATGACCATTTTTGTAACACACGGTTAGACCAATAATATCGTCGCCAAGTTTCTCTAATTCAGGGTTAAAATGATTGTGACTATGATTATGTTCGGCAGCGGCGACAAGCATTGGAGTAAGTAAAACACATGCGATAGCCAGTAGCTTAATGGTATTTTTCATGGGATAGACCTTCTGTATTTTCGAATACAAATTTGATTAGTTGGCTGACTTAGCTTCTTGTGAGATGAGCTAAGTTAAGGGGAACTTCAAGACCATTTCAGCCTGAGTACCCCTCTGTCTCACTACAAATAATCAATATGATTGGATAACGAGGCTCGATATAACGAGCGTTCTATAGACAAAAATCACTTATCAACTATGATTCTTGCTGGTGCGATGGTGTAAGTCATTGGCTTCACCTCCCATTCACCTTTTGCTTCCAATGCAACCGCTAGTGCTTGCGCCTCTTCACATACCTTCGCTGGTTTTCCGTCAGCCCAGTATGATGGACCCGAAGTGTAGCCGCACATCACTGAAAACGTGTGTTGCCCATTCTTTGTGGTGTATTCCGTCATAATGACACCACCTTCTCCATGCGTTATTTTTAGCGAGCCTTCATCGGCGACATGCATTGCATCGGAAGGATTCGGTTTGACATACGTTGTGTAGGTCCCGCCATCAGACATGGATTGGTTGTCATACATGGTGTAGCCTTCTTTTTCTGAAGGTAAGGTCAGTTCGTAGTTAGGATCAATATCCGCTAAACGTTCTGAGTTATTCGTCGCACCAGGTTGATAGTTGTGAGCATTTGATTGTCCGTTAGCGAAAACAGACGCTGACACTAAAGATAGAATGACGACCGCTAAAATTGATTTTTTCATAATGAACTCCAGATATTCTAAGCAAAGATGTTGTAAGCAATAGTTTTTATGATTGAGTAAGAGAATGGGTTTATTTACCTAACTTTTTAGGATGTGAGGGCAATATCAGCCCTCGCTACAAATACCCTATTTGTTGTCGGTTCCTGCTCCTTCACCAGGCTCAGTTGGACGACTTACCGACTTGCGCTCAAGATTGTGGTGAGCACGCACTCTATCCATGTATTCTTGCTTGGTGTTCATACCTTGCTTCATTGCTTCTGGTACTTGTTCAGCTGGGATCACGATGTCACGGTCGACTGGCCACTCAGTTAACAGCTCTGGGTGGTAGCCTTCTGGGTAGTACAGTTTTGGATCCAACTCTAAATCACGAATCTCTTGTTCTTGTATGTCTTCACGGCTGTTTTTCGGTAATGGAATTCTAAAATCAGACCCATCGGCCATATCAAATTGTGGCGCTCGCGCATTCGGGAAATCAGGTAAAATACCTTCACGAACCCACGCATTATCTTTAGTCATGTTAACGACAATGCCATCTGGCGCACCGAAGTGGTAAGGCCCTTGCCAATGGTGGCGAACCTCTGCAACGGTTTCCTCATTGAGATATGGGTCGAATGTCATGTGCGTTGTCATGAACAAGCGCGGTTGTACTTCATTCGCCACATAACCCGCCGCGTACGCTGGTGTATGGTGAGTATCAACGGTGTAACGTGCTAAGAATGGCGGCACACCTTGAATAATCGAAGACACACCAAACGTTTCGGTTTGCAGCTCAGTAATGAACAAGTCTGCACCTTTTGCGTATTTCAAATCTAACTCGGTTGGGCGACCGTCTCCTGTCCAAACAAACGAAAGCACTCGACCGTCATCTTGAGTCCAATTCAAGCGGTAACCAGACGCGCCATCTTTTGCGTGACTGCGTCGCCAGTGAATCACTTCCACATTGTCTTGGTCATAGATAACACCTCCGTCGTCGCGGAAATCAAACTCGTGTACCACTATGTCGTTGCCTGATGGGAACACATCAAATGCGTCGGTGTGCCAGTTCAACATTTGCTGCATGCCTTCAATCATATGACGAGTGCCATATTCTGGAGTCGCACCACTCGGACCATAAATGTTAAGCGGCTTTTCCCAGCGACCATTCCAACCACCAAATTGATACAGGTAAGGTAACGAGCCGTAATGGTCTACGTGTAAGTGAGTAATGAAGATATGGTCGAGTTCATTCATCGCGACACCCGCCGCTACGTAGTTCGCAATTGATCCTTCACCTAAATCAAAGACAAAGTTAGAGCCGTTACCCAATTCGACGTATATCGAGGTGTTTGCCTGCCCCGGGCGAATCATTGGTGATGTCCCCATGAACGTGACACGCATTTCATCCGGTTGAACTTCTTCAGTGCGTGGGAACCAGTTGGCGCCCGACACCATGTGATCGCCATAAGGTGCAATGCCCTCAAACATCAGGCCTTCTTTCCAACCTGAATTGGTTTCTTTGCGATAGTCACCATTGTTTACACCGCCCATTAACACAGAAAGCACTTCTTCTTCTGAAGAATACAAGTTCCCCTTAGGTTGAGTGCTCAGATACTCTTCAAGGGTTTCACCCTCGTGATATTCAAATTTCTCGAGTTTTTGAATATCAGAGTTAGTTTGCTTGGTGTTGTATTGCATCATTGGGTCAGCAGCAAAAGCGGTTGTCGTGATGATCATTGCTGTAGAGATGATTGATAATTTTGCGAAAGTTCTCATAGTTTCACCTATCGGTCTGAGTATTTAGTAAATGAATGAAGTTCCTTCCTCACTCCGATGCAAACAAGTTTATTAATAAACAGAACCTTGATATATAGTGTAAACTTTACTTAAAACCTCCATTTCATTTATGAGTTAATGATAACTCCACCATGATTTGGATGAGTGGCAATAAGAATAGAGGGAACTGAATTTGGACCTTAATCTACTGACGACATTTTTGGCCGTTTACAAACACAGCTCTATCACCGTGGCATCAGAGCAGCTCGATATTTCTCAACCCGCGGTAAGCGCGGCGATTAAGAGACTCGAAGGTGTCGTGGGCAAGGCTTTATTTGTGAGAGAAGGACGAGGTATCGCGCCCACTGGAGCAGCGGTATCACTCGCTAATAAGATAGAAGACCCATTGAACATCATTGGAACGGTTGAGCAGCAAAAGAATGACCTTAAAGTCTATTGCACAGAGAGCTTGCTTCATTTCGTTAGCCAGGTTGAAGGCGTAAGCTTTACGGAAGCGCCACTCGAAGAGGAAGAACTGTTTGATGCGCTTACTGCACAAAAAGTAGATATCGTCATTGATGTACTTTCGAGTAAGAAACACTCATTGATTGAAGAAACCATCGTCGATGAGGAGCCCGTGTGTCTGACTCGAATCAACCACCCTCGAATTGGTGAGACACTAAGTAAAGAAGAGTATTTCCAAGAGGAACATATTGCGCTCAAGATCAAACGCGCCAACATGAACACGGTCGAGTTTTTATCAGAGAGCGATATCGAGCCGAGAAAAGTCAGAATTGAAACCAGCTCAATTTCAAGCATGCTGATTTTGGCAAGCACGACAGATTATATCGCCGCTTCTACTCGCTCTTTTGCAGAAATGCTTGCACCAGCGCTTGGCTTACGCGTTCACCCTATCCCCATCAAATTAAGACCGATCACGTTTCGAATGCTCTATCACCGCCGCTACGCTAAAGACGAACAGCACATCAAAACCCGTGAAGCAATCAAATCAGCATTAAGGAAACATAAATGAAACTGAGGTTTTAACTAAAGTTAACCCTATTAATATAAATTCAGTTTAATCACATACTCTCCAGCAAGTTAATTCAATAGAACGACACTGGAGAATCCATGAAAAAACTTAACCTTATTGCTCTACCACTTACGTTACTCAGCAGCGCAGCGTTTGCGACTTCGACTCAAGTTTACATCGAACAAAACGTTGCCTCTAATGCTGCTGATAACGGTGTCTACACCACAGAAGCTGGCGCATTAATCGATACCTCAGAAAATGGACAAGTCTATATAGGTTTTGATGACCAGGGTTGGTTGGCAGCGGGTTACGGGCACGATTTTCACATCAGCGAATCTTTCACGTTCAACTTATACGGTGAACTTAGTAAATGGGACAACGGTGAAGAGTTATTAATCGAAGGTATTATCGATTATCAAGTGAACGACAACTTCAATGTATTCGGTGGATTGGGATATAACCAGTCAGGGCAAGTACTCGAGAATGTAAGCGACACCACGATCAACACCAATAAGTTCATCGCCGGTGCGGGGTACTCACTCGCAGGCTGGGATTTAGCTTATCAATACACTCACGAAAACAGTGATGGATCCAATGGCGGGTTTACCCACAACGATGACAACGTAATCTTTCATCAAGGCGACTACCGTACCAATGAGCACGAAGTCGTTCTCTCTAAAAGCATCGACGACTGGACACCCTACGTGAAATACACCTATTTCAACACCAACGAAGGTGACCTTTACTTGAACGGCCAATCGATGGGCCCGATCGACAACGACAGCATCATCACACTTGGTTTGTCTTACGACTTCTAAATATCTCAGATTCAATTCTCATAGGCAGATGGATTTGCCCACCTTTCGAGGGCACTACTATGAAAATTACTTCTCAACGTAACAAAGCCATTAATATCGCTGCAGCGATCAGTATCGTTTTGTTTTCTGCGATTCCCACCTACGTAAGTGCTGATCACTTAGACTCCCATTATCTAGAGCCGAGTTATCTAGAAACCAGCTATCTAGACTCCTCCTTCGTCGAATTCATGACACCAGATTTTGATCAGGGGTATCTTAACGATGAGATTAAGCAAAACCTTACTCTGGAATAATTCTTCAACACATTACAAAACGTTATATAGCTCTTGTTTTCTATATAACTCTCATCTTGTTATAGAGCCGTGCTGAGTGATTAAGACTCCGTTCCTGAATCACTTTTTCTAGGCTGATGACATTCAAAACCGCAAATGCAGACGCTAAAAAAGACACCACACTCGTCAAAAAGTGTGGTGTCTTGGTTATTATTGCAAGGCTAATTAACTAACAATAGTTAAGATTAGTTGGCTGGACGCCAAACGCCCCATTTGTCATTTTCGTAAGTCGCTTTAGGGTTAGTACCACCTTGAACCCACCATTGTGCTTTCCATGACTGGTTCGAGTAAGTCACGACTTCGCCACCAAGGTAAGTCGCTGATGAGTCCCACGTACCTGGATCTGGCGTAGGGTCTGGGTCAGGAGTCGGATCAGGATCCGGCGTTGGATCTGGGTCTGGTGTCACGCCACCGTCATCGACAATTACTTCAAAAGTGAAGGTTTCAACACTGTCGCTTTCAATCGAGCTAGCCATAAACGATAAAGTTTCGTTTGCAGTGATGCCAGTGGTATCAACTACGATAGAAGCCGTGCCGTTATTTTGAATGCTTACAGAAGTACCTTGAGTTTGAGTCAATGTCGCCGCTTCGCTTGTTGCAATTACAACTTTGTCGCCAGCATTCACTACGTTGTCACTCTTCACTAGCTCGTAGATGTCACCTTTCAATGGTTCAACACCACCATCAATCAACGTTAACTGACCAGAAGCACGGCTATCTTTTGAGTTGAAGAAGTTACGTGAAGGATCGTTTTGGAAGTACATGTAGTGCTGCATTTCAGCATGCCAGTCACCAATGAAGATCGCGCCATCTTTAAACTCTTCGTGCCAGCCATTAATTTCTGAAGCTAACAAACGAGCCCAATCGTTAACGTTTGAAGCATCAATGACGATGTCGAAGCTTCGCGCGACTTCACCATACTTGTTGATGATGTCGTATTTAACCGTATCACCAATTTCTGGCGTGCCAAACTGGTCAGAAACAAACAGGTCACCACGCACTAGATCAGGCTCTGGACCCGGCTCTGGTGGAGGGGTTGTGCCACCCGCGATAGTGATGTCTGAACAGTTGTAGAAGCCTTCGCCCGCAGCATCATCACGTTGCCAACGAACGAATAGAATCGCATCGCCAGAACGGTCTGAAGGAATAGTGACATTAATGCGGTACTTGCCGCCATTAACCGGAACGTTACCCTCTTCTTGGATAAGATCTAAGTCTCCCCACGCTAGGCCTTTGCTTAGGTCCGCGTTTGGTTTCGTTAGGTAGAACTCCCAGAAAGAAGGGTTGTGTGGCGCTGTCGCATTGAATACATATTCAAACGTACCAGTATTTAGCTCGGTACGAGTCCAACCAGTATGAGGCGCACCCATGCCGCGTTTTTGCGAATCGTTGGCATAACATAACGTGCCGTCAGGAATCGCCGCTTTTACAGCATTGATATTATTGAAATCTTGGACATTTTTCGCGTACTCGTTACGTTGAACAAACGGGTATGAACCCGAAATGTCTTTTGCTTGAGCACACGCAGCATTAGGTGGTGTACCCGACCAAATCCCGCCTTGCTCGTAACACGTGTTCTGACGCGCGCTTGGAAACTCAGACCAACCATGAGCATTTGCCACTGACGGCACACTCGATAGCATAGCCATACCCACTGCTATTTTTAGAATATTATTATTTATTGTTGTCACTTTCCCACTCTCTATTATTTTACCCTAAACACAAAACCAATTGGTTACTAACCAACCAGCACTGTAATTCGAAGGTTTATAGTTTCCGACTTAAAGAACAACGAAAAATATATACGTCAATTTTATCAATAACAGCGGGTTTTATATTAATAGGAATCAGCATCACACAACTCAAACAAATGCGTTGTAGATAGATGATATTGGTTCGAATTATCAATTTTTACCGACAAAAATTACGCATTCCCTAAGAAAATAGAGCGCTAGGAAGGTATTTTTTCATTGAATTAATTGGAGTGAAACGCTCGCATAAATAATGATATTGAGTGCTTTTTATCATCATTATTATTACGTTGTTGAGACTGCTGTAAAGTCGCTAAGCTATTGAGCGTATACGTTTATAAATGGATAAATCATTAAACGTTAATTTGAACGAGCTAAACTAATAGCGGCTATTCATGCCAAATCGATTCGACATATCATCGTCCATACGACCGCCCTTCCAACCACCACCGCCCAACAAATTAAGTACATCACGCGCGTTATATTCCTCACCACCGAAGAAGTCATTAGACACATTATTACGCAGCAATTGAATGGCTGGAGCAATTTCAGCAGCAAGGTCTTGTGGATCAGCAAACAATGCTAAGGCAACCAGTTGTTGGCGCTTACTTAATTCACATGAACTCGTTTCTACTTGCCCAATAGAGAAAAAGTCACTGCTTCCGTACGCTTTCACCAACTTTGCAGAAAGTGATTTGATTACTTTCTTGATTCGTCGTCGTTGAATATATCTAAACATATAGATTGCCTTGTATTGATGAGCTTAAGTTAACCAAACAGCAGATAAGTTTGATTGTCGACCGAGATGCTTTTTACTTGCGTGTTAAATACGGATTCTAGCTGTTCAGGCACAAGCACTTGCTCTGCACTGCCAGATGCTTGTAGTACGCCCTTTTCGAGCAGCAGTACTTGGTCGGCATGCCTCAAGGTTCGGTTCAGGTCGTGGTTAGCCATAATAACCGCAATGCCCTTCTCAGCCACTCGTTCGATAAGCTTATACAGCAACGCTTCTTGAGCAATATCCAACGGCGCTGCAGGTTCGTCTAGGATCAGCAGCTTTGCGTAAGGATTGAGCGTCGGCCAAATTTGCAGGCACATTCCCGCCAAACGAACGCGTTGCCATTCACCACCAGACAGTGTCTGAATTGAACGATGAAGTTTGTCTGTGATGTCCAACATCTGGCTTATCTCTTCCAAAGCCGTGTTGATTTCAGTATCAAGGCCATGTGATGAACTTGGCAGTGACAATGCAAGATATTGGAACACTTCTAAGTTGAAGGCTGGCCTTGCGCTTTGGCACAAGTAAGCACGATGCAATGATAAATCTTGTAAAGACAGCTCCGACAAATCCTGCCCGTCGATCTTGATATCACCTTTGTAACCATCACCAATGCCAGATATCGATTCGAGTAAGGTACTTTTACCGCTGCCATTCGGGCCGATAACGTGAGTCACCTGCCCTTGCTTGAGCTCAAATGATAGTGGTAATAAACGAGCGCCAACGCTCAGGCTCTTAATTTGAATCATGATTTTTAATTAACATCCAAATGAAGATAGGCGCACCGATACTGGTGGTCATCACACCCAAAGGTAGCTCTGCGGAATCGAGTAATGTACGTGCGCAAATATCAGCAAACACCAACAACGCAGCGCCAGCAACAGCAGACAAAGGAAGAAGGTATCGATTATCGGTACCAATCGCTAAACGCAATAAGTGTGGCACAACCAAGCCAACAAAGCTGATCACGCCACCTAAGGCAACCGCACAGCCGACTAAAATAGACACAGCGAAAATTAGACGCCAACGTAATCTCGGAACGTTCACACCCAGTTGCGCGGCATGCGTTTCGCCAATCATCAGCTTGTCTAGCTTGCTACCTTGTAGACACAGCCAAATAATCACGGGGATCATCACTAACGTGAGCGAGTGTTGATACCAAGTCACGCCACCTAAGCTGCCCATCAGCCAATACATCAACAAGCGTAGGCTTAAGTCATCACTAAAATAGAACGCCCATGTCACCATCGCGCCAGAAAGAATACCTAGCGCCACACCCACCAGCAGTAGTTTAGCCGTGGTGAGTCGCATCGTTTTTACCATGCTCACCAGTATCACGGTGAAACAGAGCGAGCCTAAAACGGCGGCAATCATGAACAGTTCTGGTGTGGGAGCAAACGGCAAGAAGAACAGTACGATAACCATCGCCAAGCTTGCGCCACCAGAAATGCCGAGCACACCTGGCTCTGCTAATACATTACCCAATAAGACTTGTAGGCTTGCGCCAGATACTGCTAGCCCTGCCCCGATAGCAATAGCTGCTAATAATCGAGGTAAGCGTAAATCAATCAGTAGTTTTTGTTCTAACGTGGACAAGGTGTCCAGAGGGGAAATGAAGAGATCGCCAACCATTAGGTAAATCGCACTCAGCGCGACAAGCAGTGCTGCCATCAGATAAATGGCTCGGGTCCATTTGCGCTGTTTTTGGTGAAGAAGTTGTTGGAAATCCATATCAAGCTACTTTGAAATTGTTCGCGTAACCTTACCTGTATCCCTAAATAAACTCAAGGCTCACACAGTAATGTGAACCTTGATATTTCAACCAGTTGAGCGGTTGTTTTCGTCGCTTTAACCCAGCTCAGTATTAATCGTATACAAGCTGACCGTGGTCGAATCGTGTTTCAACTTCGCACACCATTAAGGCCGCTCGTTGACCGATAGCCACGTTACGATTTGGGAATACCACTGCTTCGTTTTCATTCTTCGCCATCAATGGCTTATCACCATCATGACCAAACACTTCTCCGTGCTTGAATGCCGTAAAGTTTTCTACGTCATCAGAGAACATGAAATCAAAGTCATCGTGCAAACGAACAATGGTTCTGCTCACGCGATAAGTGATGGTTCGCTTAGGTAAATGCTCTGGCTCAACTTCAGCAATCAAGTTACGCATCGCCAAGTCAAAAGCCGTTAGCTTATCAAGTTGGTTCTCACCAATTCTCGCGACCTGCCCTAGTTCCATTGTCAGTGCTTGCGCTTCGAAGTTTTCAGCACTGTACCAACTGAATGTACTGGTTGGCGCATTTGACAACAACACTGCTTCCACGTGCGCACTGTTAATGAAATCAAACAGCTCTTTACTGCGTACTTCGTGGCGAACTTTAGGGCTCACTGCAAACGAGTAATGCTTAGATAAACGGATTGCACAGTGCAAATCTAGATGCCAACGAGTGGCAGGTTCCGTTTCTTTGTAAAACTCAGTCACCAAGAACTTCAAGTTCTTCGCGATATCCACTTCTCGATTGCTCTCGTACTGCTTTTCATCAAACAGACGATTCATGTTCACATCAAGAAAACGAGTATGCGCGTTAGTGGCTTCTGGGTGAGCTATGATAAACAAGCATCTCGCGTTTACTACTTGGAAACCTGTTTCAATATCCTCAATGAGCTTATCGATCAGCTCCATTGGTGAAGTTTCGTCGCCATGAACACCGGTTGAAAAAATGATGTTCTTGGTTTCAGAATTAAAATCCGCGGGAATCACTTCCAAGACACCGCGTTGATGAAGCTTAATTTGAACACCGTTACTCAGTACGGTCTGTCCTGCAAACACTTCTTGCTCAAGATCTAGGCTGTCAAAAAGAAATGATTGGCGAAAGAGGGTCTTCGTCATGCGCTACTCCTTAATTGCACGGCCGTATGTTAATAAATTGTACATAGAAATTGTGTTGCTAGGATCGCACTTATCAACAGAAACTCCGTTATCACTCACAAATACTACCCATATATTTTTATATTACCTGCTGACTTTACTAACCGACATCTGTTCCAAATAACTTTCTCTATTTAAAGAGACTTTTGGTTGTTTCGGCTTATCTCAGGTTATGCCAGCAAGATAAGAGCCACGTAAGCTAACACAGCTCTTACCTGCTATGAACAGATTGAGATCAATTAATCTTCCTGATCGAGCAATCTTTCAAATTCATCGATTTGAACTTTGACCATGTCGATGCTTTGTTGCCAAAAATCAGCTTGAGTCAGGTCCATTCCTAAGTGCTTTTGAACGACTTCTTCCGCCATCATGCTGCCCGTATCACGAAGCAACGAAACGTAATCGCCGTAGAATTGCTCACCTTTCGCATCGCGCTGAGCGTAAACACCTTTACTGAACAGGTAACCGAACAAGTATGGGTAGTTGTAGAAGCTTACTTGAGAGATGCTGAAATGCAGTTTGCTCGCCCAGAAGTAAGGGTCAGCTTCTGTCATTGCATCGCCATACCACTCTTTCCAAGTCGTTTCCATCAAGTCACACAGCTGCTGAGCCGTTAGCTCGCCTTTTTCACGCTGCTCGTAGAAGGCTTTTTCAAACTCAAAACGAACGGGAATGTTCACCATTAATGCCAAAGAAGAAGAAAGCTCTTCCCACAGCATTTCAAGTTTCTCATTACGTGTTTGTGCTTGTTTTAACAAATGGTCTCGAACGATATTTTCAGCAAAGATCGAAGCGGTTTCTGCTAGCGTCATTGGGTAGCGTGTTTGACACAACGGCATGTCTTTCATCACCCAGTTGTGGAACGCGTGGCCTAACTCGTGTGCCAATGTCATTAAATCTGAGCGGCTACCGCTCCATGTCATGAACACAAGCGGAGTGCGTGTAGCAGCAAACTTGGTGCAGTAAGCGCCTAAACGTTTGTTGGCTGCTGGTGCGGCATCAATCCAACCATTATCAACCATCAAAGCGACAAAATCAGCCATCTCTGGATTTACTTCAGCGAACGCAGTTTTGATCACGTCGATCGCCTCATCAAATGGGTAAACCTTAGATTCAGCGTCACCCAGCGGCGGCATCGCAGCTAAGTGATTCCAAGGCTTCATTTCATCTAGCCCGTGAACTCTTGCCATTAACAAACCTGCTTTCTGACCAACAGCTCGATTAGCTTTCGCTACCGACATCATGGTGTCTAGCGTTTCTGGCACAATGCGGCTGCCGTGTAGGCTTGGATCTAGGAAATGCACATCGCTAATCTTCGAACGCTTTTTGTTTTCAGTCAGTCGCCAACCCGCCAATGCATTTAGAATCGAAGCAAAAGACTCTTGGTGCGTTTTCATCGCACCTTGAACCGCGCGCCATGCTGGTTCTTGTTTGTCGAATTCGCTGCCGTACAACAGGCTCGCGGCTTGTGAAAAGCCTAGGGCTTCCTCTTCACCGTCCAGCTTTAGCGACAGTTTTAAAGATCCGGTTAGGTTATCGTATAAACGACCCCATCCGTCACGACCATCAACCTTCATCGCTGCCAATAACTGCTCTTCAGCAACACTGAGTCGGCTGCTTGATAACTTACGAGAGCTTTCAATCGCAAAGCGCTGCCCTGCTACGTCCGCACTATCATGCTCTAATACTGCATCAATAAATTCTGGTTCTGCGTGAATTAGCGTATCTTCGTAAGGGCTGAACGCTTGAGACATTTCAGAGTTCAGCTTCGCTACACGACCAAGCAATACTTTCGCTTCTGTGTGTGTCGCGTCGACCGATGCGTGGCAATTAGCGAAGGTGTTGATTGTACTCAGTAATGTGCCTGCCGCTTCTGAAGTCTGAATCGCGTTTTGCATCGCTAGAATGATATGACGCTTTTCAACGTGTAGGTTCAACAGCTCAATGCACTGCTGAATGAGTTCAATGTCCTGTTCGATTTTTGCATCATTAAGATCGCTATAAGCAATGCTTAGATCCCAACTTGGTGTTGTCATGACTAAATTCCTTTCACGTAGGTAGTAATACCAATCAGGTATAGCGGCTGTGAACGCCGCTTTATACTTCTATTTATATTTCTGTTTCTATTTACGGATCTAAAAGATTGTTAATTCTTAAACTGTGTTTTTTGAACACTCAGAGAACAGGTATCCCTATCGATTTAACGCTGATAAAGCTCTGCGCAAACTGAGTGATTTGAATATGCGTTATCGATGCGTTTTCTATCGATAACTTCGAGTACAAACTCGGGTTTTTCCAATCAATATTAAGGCAGTGCGCTAGCAGTATGCGAATCACACCACCATGAGTAACCAACAATATGTTGTCACTTGAATCATTCAAAAGTTGCGACCAAGCTTGAGTTACTCTGTCGTGGAAGCTCTGTAAACTTTCTGCGCCAGTTAATTGATGATTAGCAGGGTCTTTCCAAAAGGTTTCTAACATTCCCCACTTGTCTTCAAGTTCATCAAATGGGACACCATCTACTTCACCGAAGTTCATTTCCTGAAAACCCGATACAACTGATAAAGGCACAGACATACGCTCTGCAAACAAGCTCGCGAGATCACCACATCGTCTTAGTGGAGAGCTAACCACGCTATCAAAGGTAATGTCTTGTGTAGTTAGTGCCTCACATATCTGTTCTTGAAGATCAGAGTTGACCAGCACATCAGATAAACCATTGAGCGCAGCTTTTCCTTCGACTTTGCCATGTCTTAACAAATAGATGTTTTTGGTTGTTCCATTGACCATGTGTGCGACCTAGCCTTGAATATCAAGCAAGTGATTAGATGGTTTTAAGTGCAGCGGCAATCCGGCAGCAATCAGCGTGACGCGCTCAACGACACGAGCTAGCGCTTGGTTCATTCGTCCTGCATTGTCCACAAACAAGCGAGACACTTTACCCAGCGGCACCACACCTAAACCGACTTCGTTAGAGACCATGATAATTTGCGCCGGACTTTGCTCGACGCTTTTGACCAATACTTCAACCACGGCTTCAACCTGTTCATTAGTTGCGTCATCACCCAGTTCAAAGATGATGTTGTTCAACCACAAGGTTAGGCAATCAATCAATACCACATCTTCTTTCTCAAAAGACTGCAGTTTTTCGGCTAATTCGACGGGTACTTCATGCTCAATCCACTGCTCGCCACGACGTTGTTGATGGTGCGCGATTCGTTCTCGCATTTCATCATCAAGATATGTCGCTGTCGCAATATAATTGAGGCGTCCATTTGAACATGCTTCAAGCGCACATAATGCTTGTTGCTCCGCAAAACTAGACTTACCAGAACGAGCCCCGCCCAATACCAAATGGCTGTTTCGCTGACTTGCTTGATTAATTTGATTAGCTTGAATAGTTTCATTCGTGTTGGTCATAGGAAGCCGTTATAGAAAGCCATTGTAAAATGCAGTAATGAATACAAGGTAAGTCAGCAACTCCATTAACTGTTGAGCCGCACCCAAGCAGTCCCCAGTAAAGCCGCCAATTCGAGCCGTTAACCACGTTTTAAAACCTGTTCTGAACAGATAGGCGACGACAGATAAAACCAAAGCGAATTCAAGACCAAACCACAGGCTAGGCAGCACGCCTACCAGCAACAAGAAGACAAGTTCGCCTTTGGTTTGCTTGTTGGCCAATGGTTTACTCTTGCTCGTGTCTAAATCACTGACATAAGGCATGTCGTAAATTAGCGATGCAGCAATCGCGCGGCTAAAGGTATAACTGGTCACGATTACCATAAACAGTCCCGTCATGCTTATGAGTTCATTCAACAGCACCCACTTGCCAAGCAGAGCCATAATCAGAGCAGACGCACCATAAGTACCGATTCGACTGTCTTTCATGATGGTCAAACGGCGTTCTAGGGTCATGCCGCCACCAATGCCATCGGCCATATCAGTCAAACCATCTTCATGGAATGCGCCAGTGAGCATCAGGCTAAAACTCATCATCAAAAAGATCGCTACTGCACTCGGCAGTACCACATCAAGTAGCAAGAACACACCGCCACACAGAACACCAAGCAACAAACCAACCGTTGAAAAGTAGCGACCAGAACGGTTCATTCGCTCTGTAGAATAGGGCGTGTTTTTCGGCATTGGCAAGCGAGAAAAGAAACCCATCGCCAGCGCAAAAAGCTCCCACTGATAAGTAACTCGATCTTTCAACGATCTTTCTGGTGCATCACTCATTAAACCGTGACTCCAGCACTTTCGAAGCTCGCCATGTTGTTATAGAACTCGGCTGCCGCACGAATGATTGGCATAGCTAGCGCAGCACCTGTGCCCTCGCCTAATCTCAATCCAAGATCGAGCAGTGGCTCAGCGTCGAGCAGATCTAACAGAATTTTGTGTCCTGACTCTTCAGAGCGATGGGCGAAGATCATATAGTCTCGGCAACTCGGTTCAATTAAAGTCGCGACATACGCCGCAACCGACACGATAAAGCCATCGACTAATACTGGGGTTTTGTTTTGGTAAGCGCCAAGGAAAGCACCGACCATTTGAACGATTTCATAGCCACCGACTTGTGCGAGTACCTCTTTAATATCTTTAACTTCATTCGCATCTAAACCTTTGCAACGCGCGACACCTTGCTCAACCACAGCCACTTTACGTGCAAGCTGTTCATTGTTGATGCCAGTGCCTAGGCCAACACACTCCGCTGCAGCACGATTCGCTAATGCACTTAAGATCGCTGATGCGCTGCTGGTATTTCCGATACCCATTTCACCAAACATGATGATATTGGTGCCATTCGAAATGGTTTTAGATACAAGATCTGTACCCAGTTCAATCCCACGTTCAACCGTTTCTAAACTCATTGCCGCTTCATTGGCAAAGTTATTGGTTCGCGTACCCAAACGCTGAGAGATCAACATGTCACTGTCTGATTCCACAGGCAACAATATCCCCGTGTCGACTACCGTGATATCGATATTATTCACCGCACAGAAGCAATTGATCGCCGCGCCATCGCTTAAGAAGTTCAACACCATCTGTTGTGTTACCGCGCTTGGAGCAATACTCACGCCTTCGTCAGCAATGCCATGGTCGCCAGCAAAAATGATGATACTTGGCTTATTCAATTCGATGTGTTCAACCGCAGCTTCTTTGCCTTGGCTCTGAATCAAAGCCAGTTGATGTGCGACTTTTTCTAGTAAGCCAAGTGCGCCAAGTGGCTTGGTTTTTTGGTCAATTCGGTGTTGGATGTACTGCGAGTATTGGGTATCTAACATAGTTTTTAAAAACGCTTATTCTGGGTACTTTGATTTAGGGACTGCTACTTAAGGATTGTTACTTAGGGCGTGCGACAGAAAACACATTGGAAAGCGTCGTGTATTCACCGCCACCAAGGCGAGACAAAGGGTCCAATGCCAACGCATCAATCTTAAGACGTTCACTCTCTTTATCGATCACTTCTTCGGAAATATACACGGTTTCGACTTGAGCAAAGATGAGGCTTTGTGGCACCTCTCCAACCTCTTTTACTTCGTATAAGGTGCAGCCAAAAGCGACCGCGCACTCTTTCACTCTCGGTAAAGAGAAGCCTTCAAATTCAACCAGCTCAATGTTATTCGCGGTGACTTCCGAATCACCATGTTCAAGGGTAGCTGCTGTCGCCGTCATGGTTTCGGCAGAACTTGAAGAAGCAATGTGAATCACTAGCTTACCCGTTTCTAGGGCATTACGAGTGGTATCTTTGATTTCGCCGGACGGCTTCTTCCCAACCGATAACATCAGTAACGGCGGATTGCTGGAAACAGGCGTGAAATAAGAGAAAGGCGCTAGGTTGTACTCTTGTTCAGAAGATTCCGTCAATACCCACGCAATCGGGCGAGGAACAACGGTTTGTGTCATCAGGTGATAAATCTGAGTGGGAGCAAGAGTATCAAGCTTGAGGTTCATAGCACGTCCTTGGTCTATGTGAATTACGACTCAGTTTACGTGTTAAGCAATGCTGTATCTATGCCTAATCAACAGAAACCGTAGAGAGTGTTCTTAATTTAAACAGATCACACTGGTTTTTTCTCAAATTGACAATCAAATTGACGAACCCTAAAACACCTGCAATGCTGATAATAGATTTATCAATAACTTACATTTTGGCATCGTTTATGCTTTATCTAAAGTACTTGTTAATCTCTCCATTGATAAGTACCCATACAGTGAATGCCCACAACACTGACGCTACACAAAGAAAGACAATCGATTGAAACACAAAACAGAACAACGATTTAGGAGGTGTAATGATTCCAAACTCAAGTAAAAGAAAACCAAATAAATCAAGTAAGAAAACCAGCAAAAAGGTAAGGAAAATCCCACTATCCTTCACCTAGAAAGCAGCAAAGTAAGTAACAAAGCCCGTCGCCCAGCGGGCTTTGTTATGTTTAACATCTTAGTTATGTTTGACGCCGTACTTATGTTTCAGACCGCATTTATATTTCGCACCACAATTATGTTTCATACCGTATTAATGCTTGAGACCGTACTTATGCGTCGAGCCAAACTAAATCATCTCTTTTTCCATAAACAGGCGACTCCCCACATACTACTGACCACTCGTTTAACAAACTTTTATTCGCTTAAAATTCAAACACTGTTTATATTAAACAAGCACTTGTGGAGTAAATAAGGGATTAAAATGAGCATTGCTGGAGACAAAACATCGGTTGTTGTGGCTGGTGCAACAGGGCTAATTGGTCATCATGTGATGAGGCAGCTCATTGATGAGCCCGCTGTCGACAATATCTATGCGTTATCCCGAAGATCACTCAATGCACAGTTTGACTCCAATAAACTCCACACACTCATTCACAATGACCTGCAAGTCACGAGTTGGGATGATACGAATGCGACGCCTAAACTTGGCGTTATCTGCTTAGGTACGACTAAGAAAAAGGCAGGATCAAAAGAAGCACTTCGCAAAGTCGATGTTGAATTGGTTAGCCAAGTTGCACAATCGATGAAGTTTCTTGGGGTACAACGCGTTGCCGTCGTTTCGAGCTATGGCGCTTCACCAGATTCTTATTCACACTACCTTCGTTGCAAAGGGCAAATGGAGCAAAACTTAAAACGTATTGGCTTCAAGCAACTTTTCATCGCACGTCCGGGGCCGCTGGTTGGTGAACGTGATGAACCAAGAGCCGATGAAAAACTCCTGCAAAGCATCTTTCCTTTAGTCTCTCCCTTTATGTTTGGTCAGTTCAAAAACCTACGCCCTATTCAAGCGGAAGACGTCGCGAAGGCAATGTTGTTCCGATTATTCGAAAATAATTTCAAAAATACCGAAATTTACTCGTCAAGTGACATGCTCAATTTATTGGCAAAATATCGCTAAAAAGCTCACCTATTCATCACAATGTTGAATATCCACCCATACCATTGAGTGGATATTACTAATCGTTCTAATAAATTACTTTTCCTTATTTTACGTTTTGTAACAGAACGCTATTTTAGCAGCAGTACTGACACCTATACATCTAGGTGCCTAATTGATTTAGAGTTATTCATAAGGAAAACAAATGTCATTTTCAGCTATCGCTGCCTTAGCGGTATTCACTGGTATCCTCTTTTTTCTCTACGGACAGCAGAAAAAAGAAAACACACTTTCTCGCCTCGTTTTACTCGGTTTAGTTTTTGGTAGTGCATTCGGCCTAGGCTTACAGCTGCTATTTGGCGAAGGCAATCCAGCCATCAAAGAAACGTTGGATTGGGTAAATGTTGTTGGCAGTGGCTATGTTGGCCTACTAAAAATGGTGATCATGCCATTAGTCTTGGTTTCAATGATTGCGGCTGTAGTGAAGCTTGAAAAAGGCGGTTCACTGGGCAAGATTTCTGGTATCACTATTTCAGTATTACTCGCAACAACAGCGATCTCTGCAATTGTTGGTATTGCAGTGGCTCAAGCATTCGGTCTTTCGGCTGAAGGCTTAACAGAGGGCGCGCGTGAAACAGCTCGTATTGCAACACTAGAAAGCCGCATGGGAAGTGTTTCTGACCTAACCATTCCACAAATGCTGGTTAGTTTCATTCCGACTAACCCGTTTGCTGATCTAACCGGTGCTCGTTCTACTTCAATCATTGCGGTTGTTATCTTCGGCGTGCTAACAGGTATTGCTGCTCGTAAAGTAATGGCTGAGAAAGAAGAGCTAGAATCACCGATCCGTACGTTTGTTGAAGCGGCGCAATCTATCGTTATGCGCTTAGTTAAGATGATCATGGCACTCACGCCATACGGCATCGCTGCGTTAATGGCGAAAGTAGTCGCAACATCGAGTGCTTCAGACATCCTAAGCCTACTCGGTTTCATCGTTGCTTCTTACGTAGCAATCATCCTGATGTTTGTTGTTCACGGTGTGTTGGTCTCTTTTGTTGGTGTAAACCCGAAAGAGTACTTCCAAAAAATCTGGCCTGTCCTAACGTTCGCTTTCACTTCGCGTAGTTCTGCTGCAACGATTCCACTGAACGTTGAAGCTCAAATCACTAAGCTAAATGTGCCACCAGCGATTGCTAACCTGTCTGCTACTTTCGGTGCGACGATTGGTCAAAACGGTTGCGCGGGTATCTACCCTGCAATGCTAGCAGTTATGGTTGCGCCTACAGTTGGCGTCGACCCAATGGACATCAACTTCATTCTGTCTCTGATTGCTATTATCACAGTGAGCTCATTCGGTATTGCTGGCGTAGGTGGCGGTGCAACGTTCGCGGCGCTTATCGTACTTCCTGCTATGGGCCTTCCTGTAACGATTGCAGCACTGCTTATCTCTATCGAGCCACTTATCGATATGGCACGTACGGCGCTTAACGTATCTGGTGCTATGACAGCCGGTACGATCACAAGCCGCCTATTAGGCAAGAAAGACAAGCAACAAGATCTGGAACAAGCGAACGCTTAATGGGTTCGATTGATTCAAGCACTTGAGTCTCGTTAAACAAAAAAACCGATGCACATGCATCGGTTTTTTATTATCTGTTACTTCTAACTTCCATTACTTCACGAGCAACAGCTTAGAACACAAGTTGAATGACTTTTTCGGCAAGTGCTTCATCGTCGTCTTCACTTAATCCGCTGACACCAATAGTGCCAATCACCTGCCCATTTAATTCAATGGGAACACCGCCTTTAAAGCCAGTGATCTTTGGGTCAGTCCAGTAACTTAAGTCTTTACCAGTTTCTCTCGCCCAAGCACCTAAGTTACCGCTTGGCTGTCTATCTCTTGCAGATGTATAAGCTTTGTTCTGTGCTAACAATCCGGCTTGAACACTCACATTATCCATGCGAATAAACGCCAGTAACTCACCGTGCGTATCACACACGCTCACCGCGATTGCTTGTTGATTACGCTCAGCAATGTCTAGAGCGTTAGACACCAGTTGTTGCGCGATCTTTTGATTCAACATATTCATTCCTTATGGCAGTGCTTGACCACGTGAGTACACGTATAGGTTGTACCACTCTTCACGAGACAGGTTCATCTGAGTCGCGACTGCCGAAGCTTTGATTCGCTCTAGATTTGTGGTGCCAATTACAGGTTGGATACGAGCAGGGTGACGAAGCAAAAATGCCAACACAATCGCTTCACTTTCTACGCCATATTGGTTCGCTAACTGAGCCACGTAGTGCGCTGTCTTTTTCACGTTTTCATGTTCTGAATACAAACCTTGCTCAGCAAATCGGCCTTGTGCCAAACAGCCCCAAGCTTGCAGTTGGATGTTATTCAATTGGCAATGTTCAAGAGTGCCTGCGGCGAAGTCTGATTGATGGTGCCCTTGCGAGTTAATCATCACCCCATCATTCAACCAATCCAATTTGGCTAAGCTCATCTCAACTTGATTCGCGACGATGGGTTGCCCAAGCGCAGATTGCAGGTACTGAATTTGATGGCTGTTCATGTTCGACACACCAAAATAATCGACCTTACCTTGCGCTTTTAAGTTCTCTAACGTTCTTGCTAGCTCATCGAGTTCCATCAAAGGATCAGGGCGGTGCAATAACAGCACATCAAGCTTTTCAGTATTCAATCGATTGAGAATACCGTCTACCGATTGGCCTACCCAATCAGCCGAGAAATCATAACGACCAACATTGCCCTCGCCTTCAAAACGAATCCCACACTTAGATTGAATGAACATCTGTTCACGCAGATCAGGCGCTTGTTGTAATGCTTGACCAAAGGCTTGCTCAGCTTTGCTGAAGGTATAGATATCCGCATGGTCGAATAAGTTAATGCCCGATTCTAGTGCGGTGCCGATTACGCTTCGTGTTTGAGCAACATCCGCACTCGTCACTGGATTATCATTCCAGCCACCACCTAACCCCATGCAGCCATAGGCAATTTGCCCAACATTCGGTAGATAATTTGATAATGGGATACGTTTTTTGTCATTCGTTTTGTTTGTAGATTCAGTGCTGTTCGTCATATCGATTCTCGCTTAGAAGATTTGCTGACCAGAAATATGCCTCTATCATATTGTTCTTTTTAAAAAACAGAATATGCTAGTTACGAAATGATTGTTTGATATGACGAACAATAGATTGGTAGGAACGCGCGAATGAACGAACACAAAAGAATAGAACGACTGATCCTGTTTGTAGAACTTGCTCAGCAACTCAACTTTACCAAGGCAGCCGAAAAGCTCGGTATCTCTAAGAGCTACCTTTCTGAACAGATCAAACGTTTAGAGAACGATTTACAGTGCCCGCTTTTGGTCAGAACCACTCGCAGTGTTCGTTTAACCCAAGAAGGCGAACGCGCGTTACAACAAGGCTTAACGATTCGCTCGCAAGTCTTACAGCTTGAACGCAGTGTTTCTGAGCAACACGACATCGTCAAAGGCCTATTACGCCTCACTGCGCCAAAGATGTTTACTGAGGTATATCTATTCGATATCTGCCAACAGTTTAGGCAGCAATACCCTGAGATTCGTTTCGAGATAAACAGTAGCTACACCAACTTTAATCTCAATCAAGATGATATCGATATCGCGTTTCGTGCCACCAATACGCCACCTGACAACATGGTGGCGAAACACTTGATTAGCTATCAACATGATTTAGTCGCGACTCCCGGTTATCTTAACCAATTTGGTCGCCCTACCAATGTGAGTGACTTAAGTGATCATCAATGCTTAGCAACTCTGCACCAAACCGAGTGGCCTTTAAAATCGGTAAATATTGATGTGTCCGGCTGGCTTTCAAGTAATGACAACCACCTGCTTAAGCAACAAGCTATGGCAGGCAGTGGCATCATCCGTATTGCAAGTTACTACGTTGCGAAAGAGGTCGAACTGGGAGAATTAGAGCGAGTGCTGCCTGATGAATGTCTGCAACAAGGCAACAGTATTTATCTGTTCTATCCGCAAGTTATTTATCCGGCAAAGAAACACCAAGTGTTCGTTAAATTTGTTCAGCATTACTTTGAAAACTTGAGAGCTTGATAGTTTAAGATCTTGAAAACTGGAGAGCTCGATCATTTAAGAGCTTGAAGATTTGGTAGTTTAAGAATATGAAAGCTGAGTTAACGAGTTGAAGAAACGGAAACCGATGAACAGATAAATCAAATAACACGAAATAAGGTTTAAATAACCCTCTTGATTTATATACCTATATTTAAAATGGGATTATCGAACAATAATAAAGCGATTTTTCGAATGCTCTCATCGATGATTGTTCTTGATAGAAAGAAATCGTGCATTTGTTCAATAATACAATGAGTTACCTATGAATGATTAACATAACTGATATATGATGCACCGCTTCAGTATGTCACATCATCTTGGCACCAGTTCGATAACAGGATCCTCATGAGCTTTATTATATTATTACTTCTTCTGCTATTCGTAGGCTTTACACGTTTACTTCAGTGGCGAAAAACCTCTCTGTTTTTATCTCTTGTTCTTATATCGTCATTTGTGCTGATTGGTTCAGGTTTAATTCCTCGTTATTTACTGAACGATCTGCAAGCCGATTACGAAAATAAGCCTGATATCCAATGGTCTGACAATAACGCCATTGTTCTTCTGGGTGCGGGAACGCAGTTAATTAAAAGCACGCAAGAGTTCGAGCCAGCCTTTTTCTCTTTTGGCCGAATCAGTGAAACCGCCAGCCAATATAAAGATTGCGCCAAAACCCAAACCACATGCAAAGTGATCATCAGTGGTGGCGATGCACAAAATAACGGTGTTGCCGAAGCAGAAGTTTATCAGCAACAATTGCTGAGACTTGGCGTTCCGATGGGTGACATCATTCAAGAGCCAAATAGCGTCAACACTTGGAAGAACGCTCAGCTCACTAGTGACCTAATGAAGCATCATAAATTCGACAATATTGTGTTGGTTTCATCTGGCCTACATATTCGTCGTAGCGAGCTCTACTTCAACCACTTCGGCTTGAATGTTATTCCAGTGAGAGCCGACTATATGGCTGCTCAAATTTCATGGTTGCCATTGTGGTACAACTTTGCGGTCACAGATTTTGCTTTGCATGAACAGATTGGCTTTGCTCGTTACAACATTTACAACTTTATGGGTTGGAACAGCAAACGCGAAAAACCAGGTGATGCTTAATCTCTTCCAATTAAGTTAACTCGAACAATAAAAAATGCAGCAGCAATCGAACGGTTGTTGGCTGCATTTTTCGATCTTGCTTATCACAACATCCCTCCTTATTTGGCTTACTCAGTACTTCCCCCTCCTTTAAACAATAAACCTATCTAATCCATCTTGCTGGCCTAAATTTTCCAAGCCAACATACCAAATAACGAGGCTTCAAAAACAGAAACGTTCAACAATTAATCACCCATAGATTGGATTGTTGAAACTAATTGAAGTCATCAAGATAAGTCTTTATCAAACAACAAGTTGATCAGTACAACCTCCTGATATCTATAAGTATTTATTTTCAATTCATTTCAGTATTTTTGGCATTGTTTTATATGACAAAGTACACCCCGCTAGAGCCCCTCGGCTTTAAATAATATCAATAAAATCTAATAACTCGATTCTAATAAAAATAGCCAAATAATGGCATTTAGGAACTTATTCATGCTTAACGTCAGTAAAACCGTTCTATTTAGCTCTGCCCTCTGTTTCATCTCTTTTGCCACTCATGCCAAGATATATTCAGACCAAATCGTATTGGATAACCTCGGTGAAGATATCTGCCGTTCCGATTATCGTCCGCTCAGTAATACAGAAGCTCAAGAACACAAAACCGCCCTACTATCTCGCATGAATGTGTGGGACATTGCTGGCCTTAAAAATGACTGGGTGATCATGGGGTCTGGCTACCACGGGCTCATCAAACAAGGACAACCAAGTGACAATACTTGGTGCTACCCCAATACCCCAGACGCAGGCCTGCCTTACTACGAAGCGCAAGCTATCGAAACGAACAATAACCTTGATATTCAACGCGCCTTAGTCAGCGACAACACGAACTTTATCAGGCCACTGAGTTACTTGGCCCATAACCTCGGTTACGCTTGGGTTGGAGGCGATAGCGCGCGTTACGTCGGCCAAGACATGGCAATAAAACCGCTTAACAATGGTTGGGAGATTAAAGGCAATAACGATGGAAGCTGTGCCGGTGATCGCTGTGATGAGAAGACAAGCATCACTGTTGATAACTTCGCTTACACGCTCGATAACACATCGTTTTTACACGGTTCTATGACAGAGACCGACCAAGAACTGATTGAAACCGTCTCGGCTTATGCAATCAATGACGACGATCAGTCTAAACAAATCGTCGTTGACCTTCATTTTGAGCAATCCACACAATGGAGTAAAACCCAACGCTTCGACCTTGCTGATTCAGTCGTCATTGATGAAACCTTTCATTGGCCACAAGTTGGAAAGACAGAAGTAAGAGTAGCGCTAGAAGATGGCCAACGTTTCTCCGATACCAACAGTGGTGCTCGTTTTGAACCAACAGAACTGGAAGCCATCATCACCGTGCCTGCTCACTCAGTACTTCCTTTTCAAGTAGAGTTCTTACGCTCTACCATCACTTACCCATACCGTATCAAAACCAGCATGAGTTACGACGTGAACTTCACAGGTTTCCTTCGTTATAGCGGCAATGCGCTAAGCTCACACCCAACAAACCGCCCGACGGTCTCTCACACCTTTACCATGGGAACCACCAGCGAAGATCAAGCCAATATCCGCTACCAATGGGATCACCGTTATATTCCTGGAGAGATGAAATGGTGGGATTGGAGCTGGGCAATCAACACCAATGGTTTAAGTAGCATGCAGTACGCCGCAGGTGCCAGTGTCCGTCCTTTCTACACCTATGTTTCAGGCCAGTTTAGTGCGGAGTCACAATATTCTGGAATGATCGATATTGGTACCGAGCACTCTATTGATTCATTTAACGCCATGACACCTTCAGGCGATTACAAACCCTACTACGCTGGTGACATCAAGGTTCTGACTGACTTCGACCCTGCAGCCCTAGCGCAACTGGGTTATAACAGCGCTCAGCTAACGCTTACCCCAATGCAGCCATAAGCCCATAGAAAGTTTCAGCTGTTATTCCAAGCCCATTGCGTCTGCTCTGGGCTTGATTCGTCTTACATTCTCTCAGTCATACATCTGTATTAGCCGCTAAGTATTCACTTTCTGAATCGTTTTTCATTGACTTAAAAATGAAATCATAACGACACACTAATTTGCGTAACTTAGGGTGCAAATTGGCAATCAGATTACAGTGCCTATCAGGAGGATGTATGAAACCAAATCGATCTACGGTACTCACTGGACATGTAAAACACTGCCCATGCTGCTCTACCGAACTGGTCATCAAAGACCACATTCACGTTTGCCCGCGCAATGAAATTGGCGACTGTTACTTCGATGGCTATGACCAACACGAACAGCGCGCTAATACCGATTTTATCGATCATGCAAGTGCCAACGATAGCCTTGTTTACGGCATGTCAGAACACTAAGCGTTATTCAAGATTTGTTGAAGTCATTTCGCGCCAAAAAAAATGCAGCGCCAATCGAGTGATTGTTCGCTGCATTCTTAGATCCTGTAAACTTAGCTAACCATTAAAATGGAGCTAGGTAAAACGGATTACCACATTAGATCATCTGGGATCACGAAGTCTTTGTACGGGTCATCTTCGTCTACTTCGTCTGTGCTACCTGCCTGCGTATCAACGATAGATTCTTCGTCGCGCATAGCAATCTTGTTCGCTACTGCTGTTGGAATAACAACATAGCTCTCGCCTTGACGAGCAATACTTAGAATGCCTTTACTTAGTTGCTTTTGAGTCAGCTCTTCTACGTAAAGATATTTAACTAGCGTACCGTCGGTGAAGTTGTATTTGATCTCACCGTTCTTCTGTTCGATCTTGTTCATCTCAATCAGTTGCTTCACTTGAGCTTTAATTTCTTTGCTCAACTGTTGTTCTTTCAACTGTTGGTTTAGCTCTTTGTCTTTCGCTTGCTGCGCCAGTTTAGTTTCTTCAGCTGCCGCTTTTGCTTCACGAGACTGAACGCGAGACTTTTTAGAGCCTTTCTTCGCCTTCTTTAATTTTTTCTCATTTACCAAGCCAGCTTTAAGCATCTGCTCTTGGAGTGTTAACTTTGCCATGACTTTCCCAGTTCAGGATTAAAAACGGCACTATCATACCTGTTTTTGAGGTTTCTGTTTACTGAACAAGAGTAAATTACAGAACAATCGCAAAATTTATGCTGATAGCTCTAAGCTGTGTCCATATTCCCTTCTTGTTGCTCACAACCTCCACTTTACCGCGACACACAGTTTTCACTTAAGCATGCCAATATTGGCTGTTCCACCGACTCGAAAGCATTAACTGACCCTATTATTCGCGCGCGTACCACTTATCATTCCGATAAGACAATATGTTAATTTTCAATGGTTGATCAATTTTATAAAACCTTGTCATATATCTCATATTTGAATAAATGCCATAGAGTTATAACTCCAATGTCATAACTCTTGACTACGTTATTCTAAACATCAATCAATAAGGATAATGTAAACGATGAAAACTCAATGGACTTGGTTAGCTGCACTTGTGGCATCCACATCAATCGCTTCGACCTCTGCGATCGCAGACACCGACGTGTATCTCACCAATAACACCAATCAAGTGATGACCATTCAAGCCAACCACACTGGTACCGACCTGCTTCAACTCGGTGATGAGTGGCAACAGCATGTTGAACAGATTGGTCCTTGGGAGACGAAGAAGCTGATAAGTTTCAACCGCTGGACTGGTGTGAAATCTGGGAAGACCTATGAGTTTGACACTGTGGTATCAAACGCTGTGGGCGAAAGTGTCACGCTCAACCAAACCATGAAGGGACATTGGTATAACTCGACACTGCAACATGGTTTGAGTGCCGCAGACGTCAACCTAACATTGCATGACGATCGTAATATTCATCGCAGCACAACCGATGCGTTCGGGGTCAATGCAGAGCTAGCCCTCAAAGCCGATTCTACAGCGCGCTATGATGATATTTATTACACCATCACCCCACCAAAAGTGGATGAGCAACCAGAGCCGGATGCCAATACACTCAAGGTCATGACTTACAACATCTGGGCGCTGCCTGCCATCGCTTCACATATTGGTGACCGCTATGACCTACTCCCTCAATATGTAAAGGGCTATGACGTGTTGGCGCTTCAAGAGGTGTTTGCCAACGGCAGAGATGAGTTCTTGCGTGAGCTTGCGAAAGAGTATCCTTATCAAACTAAAATGCTCGATAAAGATGGGATTAACATATACGACGGTGGTGTGATCATTGTCAGCCGCTATCCTATCGTTAATGAAGCGCAGTATGTTTTCCCTGATTGTACGGGCACAGATTGCTTTGCTGATAAAGGTGTTAACTACGCGGAAGTGATCAAGAATGGTCAGGCTTACCATGTTTTCGGTACCCACACGGCATCATTCGATACGGACACCGCTCGTGATTACCGACAACGTCAATTCAAGCAGATGCGTGCACTGGCGCAGTCTCTGAATATCCCGGCATCAGAAACTGTGGTTTACAGCGGTGACTTCAACGTGAACAAGCTCAAGTTCCCAGACGACTACCAACAGATGTTCGCTAACCTGCAGGCTGATGAACCAACCTACTCAGGTTACACCGCTTCTACCTTTGACCCACGCATCAACAACTTTGCGGGTGAACCTATGTCGGGTGGTGAAAACGTTGAGTATCTCGATTATGTGGTAGTGAGCTCGGAATATGCCGCCAAAGCTCATAACGACAATCGTGTGGATGTCCCAAGATCAACAAGCAGTGAGTTATGGAAGCACTACAACCTTTCAGACCACTTCCCTGTTAGCGCCGTCATTAAGTAACTCGGTGAACGCATAATGCATCGAGTTATATTAACCCTAATGCTCGTCTTAACGGCGAGTATTATTGGCTATTCGTGGTCATCAAAAACGAACGAAACAGCGCTATCTTCTGCTCAACACACAGAACCTAAGCCGCGTGTTTCTACGACAACTAATGACGATAATTCCACGCCTACTGCAACCGCTAGTTCGGAAAACTCCGCATCGCACAGCAATCAAGCCCAAGCTGGAGCACTGGACGGTAAAATTCTTGCTGAAAACTTGAGTGAGCTTGAAGGCAAGGCTTTGTTCGATGAACTCGATGGGTTCTGGAAGCTTTGCCAACAACGCGATGACTGCGCAGAGCAACTCGCACGATTGAAATCAGAATTGCCGGGCATATGGTTTGAGTTACTGAGCGACTATCCGCAGCTATCGGCTGACTGGCAATTAACACAAAGCACTATCCCACTTGAATCCATAGAGACTCTTGAAGATCGTGTTGCCTTATTCAAGCAATCTGCACAACAAGTATGGGGAGAGTTGGCCCACCAGCTATTCGCTGACCAGTTTGCTCATCTGGATTTTACGCTTGACGCTAACACCCTTGAAAAGAACGAAGCGAGCCAGTTTTTGGCCAACTATCAAGATTTGCTTAGTGAATGGCAAAACAATACGGGCACGTTAAACGCCGAAACACAGCTTCAAAAATATGAACTGGCAGTATCTTTGATACCCAGCAGCTATAGCCCTGCTGAAGTAGCATCAGTCAAAGCCGACCTTCAAGATGCCTACTTAGATGAAGCGCAGGCCAGCAACATTGCCGCGCGAGAACAACAAGTCGCACAACAGCAACAAACCGTGATGAGTTATCACGAGCAACTGGATCAGCTCAAAGCAACCTTAGACTCTCAGCGCTCATCAAGTTATGCCACTTGGACTCAACAAGATTGGGACAGTTATTATCAACAGCAATTCACCGATTTCAGGGAGCAGTTCTTTAGCAAGTAACGCCTTAACTTAAACCATCACGAAACTGAGCGGGCGTTTTATTGAGCCAACCTTTAAACGCCCTTCTGAAATTTGCAGGGTCGCTATAACCGAGCCTTTCACCGATGTCATCAATGCTCATGGTTGTGCCGAGTAATAGCTCTTTGGCCAGCTCCACTCGAACTTCGGTAAGCAATATTTGGTAACTGGATTCATGGGTCACTAGCTCTCGCCTGAGTGTACGAGAGCTACAACCAAACTCATCCGCGAGTTGTTCAATATTCGGGAAACTACCTGCGGTTTGATAAAAGATCGTTTTGATCTGATTAGTCAGCAGATGCTCAGAGTCCAACGTTTCGACTATCGACTGGCAAGACGCAAGATAGCGCTTCAGTGTCGCGGCATCATGAGTCAATAAGGTCTGTGATAAAACCGAGGCATCAAAACGCAATTCACAATGGCTCTGCTCAAAAACTACAGGGCACTGGAAACGGTCGTCATAGAGCTTAGCGTAATTGGGACGAGCATAAGGCAAAGCCAAAGTGTGAATATCCAGCTCATGACCAGTCAGTTCTTTGAACAAAGAGACGATGGAACTTAAGAAATACTCACTGCAGAAAGGGAGCAGATCGCCCACTTCCAAGGTGTTCTCAATCTGAATCACTGCATGCTCGGAATCTAGAAACAATTTAACCGAGAAAATAGGACCGTTCAGGCGCAGATATTTAAAGCCCGACTTGATGGCCTCCCCGACATTTTGACTGGTAGATAGCGCATAACCCAACACACCAAAGTGGCTCAAGCTAGCGTGTTCCCCCAGCCAAAGCCCTAAGCCATCGTGAGGAAAGCTCTGATTCGCCACGCTAAATAACGCTAGTTTATCAGCGTAAGTCAGCTTTCCATTCGGGTCTCGCCAATCTATGTTCGGCAAACCCACATCATTGAGTAGCCTTTCAATATCGATACCTCGTTGCTCTAGCGTATTCAACAGCAGCGCGATATCTAATGTACCCAACTGATGCCGATGTCCGGTCGGCTTATACTCCGCGATAATCTCCAATCGTCTCTCCTTATATCGAGCCCATTCCCATAAACATGACTACTCAGCTTCAACAACACTACTGACAAAATCGTGATTGGTAACGCGCTCTTGTCCGAATATGACCTCCCAATTCTACGCTACTCATCGCACAATGGCTTTAGTTGTTAAATTAATGTGAACCATCGCAATGATAAAAACCAACCCAGCCCCACACAGTTTGATTAATTCTAATGGTCAGCCGATCATTGGGCATTTCGATGGCATCCTTAAACACCTAAACATCGAGAACTTTGACTACCGAAACTCGATGGATTCAAAAGCAAACCCTTGGCAGAAGCACTTCCACTATAAGCAATTCCAGTTTGTCAGCATCGTCACCGACACACACATTATCGGCGTCGCTATCGCGGATATTCGCTACTTAGGCTCGGCATTTTGTTATCTGTACGACATAGAAAACAACCATCTGCAAGAGTCATCTTGGTTGAGGCCATTAGGGTTTGATAAGCATGTAACGCCTTCACCATTTGAAGGAAAGACAAGCATTGCAGATCAAAGCATTGCTTTCTATATCGAGGGCGGACAATGGCGAGTTCGCTTGAATACGAAATTCATCAAGGCCGATATTTCTTTAGAGCCTGAAACCGACAGCTTGCCCATGGCGATGTGCAGCCCAACGGGTTATTCAGGTTGGACTTACACCCAAAAGCACAATGCTTTGCGCATCAGCGGTGAAATCCAAATCAAGGGAGAATCACTCGTTCTCGAACAAGCTCGTGCCGGTTATGACTTTTCAGCGGGTTACATGAGACGTGAAACCAGTTGGCGCTGGGCAAGCATCAACACGCAATCCAATGGGACAGATATTGGCTTGAACCTCGCAGCAGGCGTCAATGAAACCGGAGGCTGCGAGAACGTTTTATGGATCAATGGAACTCGGCACTTACTTAACCCGGTACAGTTTGCGTTTAGTCGCCAAGACACCAATTTACCTTGGCAGATAACATCACAAGATGGACGTATAAACCTGACCTTTACGCCCTTAAATAATCGCAGCGAAAAGCTCAATTTATGGCTGTTAAAAAGTAACTTTCGTCAGTTCATTGGTCACTTTTCTGGCTCGATTGAAGACAACAATGGAGTGACACATCAACTCGATGGTGTTCTTGGCCTAACAGAAGATCACTTTGCTCGCTGGTAGCGAAATTTTGCTAACTGAATTTCAGGCGAGCAAGTCTAAGTAAACTTGATACTAAGAACGCGTATGGCGTCTCAACAAGGATAAAACATGAATATCGACGCATTAATCAATTACCCAGAATGGCTACTGCTGGTATTAGCGCCCTTGTTCGTGGTGTGCATGTTGGCTGAGTATTTTATCGGTCAGAAGCAAGGTCGACTGCCTGATAACTCCAGCTATAAGCTTTCAGAAGTGATGTGTAATTTCACGCTGGCGGGAATGCATCAACTCTCCGATTTGCTCACCGGGTTATTGGTCGTGCAGCTGTATCTCTGGATGTTTGGTTGGCGCTTAATGGACATTGAAATGGGCGTGCTGAGTTTTGTTGTATTGATGGTGTTGCAAGACTTTTGCTATTACTGGTTCCACAGAGCAAGCCATCGTGTTCGCTGGATGTGGGCAGCACACGTCGCGCACCACAGCTCAGAACAGATGAACTTCAGTACGGCTTTCCGTCAAAGCTTAATGTACCCACTTGCTGGGATGTGGCTATTCTGGGTACCGTTGGTCATCATAGGTTTTGACCCTAAATGGGTCATCTTTGTGGTGCTTCTGAATCTAGGTTTGCAGTTCTTTGTCCATACACAATGGATACGAAGCTTGGGACCACTTGAATACATCTTTAACACCCCTTCGCATCATCGAGTACATCACGGCAAAAACCCGCAATACATCGATAAGAACTACGCCGGTGTTTTGATCATTTGGGATAAGTTGTTTGGTACGTTCGAACCTGAAGTTGAAACCGTGCGTTACGGCGTCACCAAACCCGTAAACAGTTTTAATCCGATAGTGGTCACCTTTCAAGAATGGAAGGCCATATTCAAAGATCTGAAGAACCGAGAGTTGACCATGAAACAGAAAGTCCAGTTGATACTCTCGCCTCCATCGGATTAAACGGACGATAGACAGATTGTATTAACTAAGAAACCGCCTCAATTGGTTTCAAAACCTTCCCCACTGACTCGATTGAATAGTAAAGCACCGTTTTCCGGCAATTTATTTGTGATCTGGGTTGCACGCGTACCGCATACTATCAGATACTGAACAAAACTAACCTTCAGCCACAGTAAACGTTCCGCGCTTGCTGTTCAGGAAATTCAATGAGTTCAGATAATCAGCCAACCTACTTCTTTTTCGATTACGAAACATGGGGCGTTAGCCCAGCAAAAGACCGTCCGAGTCAGTTTGCGGGTGTTCGTACCGACCAAGATTTCAATGTTATTGGAGAGCCTCTGGTTATCTATTGCCAACCTCCCGCTGATTACCTCCCTGCGCCTGAAGCTGCACTGATCACCCGTATCACACCACAAAAAGCGGCTTCACAAGGTCTCCCTGAGCCAGAGTTTATCGCTAAGATCCATGCTGAGTTAGCGAAACCTAACACCACAAGCCTTGGCTACAACAGTATTCGATTTGATGATGAAGTAACGCGTTACACCTGTTACCGAAACTTCATCGACCCATATGCGTGGAGCTGGCAGAATGGCAACTCTCGTTGGGATCTGTTAGATGTAATGCGCGCTGTTCACGCACTGCGTCCTGAAGGCATTGTTTGGCCAGAGAACGAAGAAGGTTACCCAAGCTTCAAACTGGAACACCTATCTGTGGCAAACGGCATTGAACACGAGAACGCGCACGATGCGATGGCCGATGTTATTGCGACCATCGAGTTAGCGAAGAAGCTGAAAGCTGCGCAACCTAAGATGTTCGATTACCTTTACAACATGCGTCATAAGCGTAAGCTGAATGATCTGGTTGATATCGTAAACATGACACCATTGATGCACGTTTCGGGCATGTTTGGCCGTGACTGCAACTACACAAGTTGGATTGTGCCTATGGCTTGGCACCCAACCAATCAAAATGCCGTTATCGTGGTTGATTTAGCCAAAGATCCAAGCCCACTGTTAGAACTGGACGCTGATGAACTCAGAGACAGACTCTACACCAAACGCAGTGAACTGGGTGAAGACGAGCTACCCGTACCCATCAAATTGGTTCAACTGAACAAGTGCCCTATTCTTGCTCCAGCCAAAACGCTGACGGCTGAAAATGCCGAAACCATCGGTATTGATCGCCAACAATGCTTGAAGAACTTGGCACTGCTGCGCGAACACCCAGAGATCCGCGAAAAACTGATCGGCCTGTACTCACAAGAGCGAGAGTACGAAAAGAGTGATGATGTTGATACACACCTTTATGACGGTTTCTTCTCACCTGCTGATAAAACAGCGATGAACATCATTCGCGAAACTGACCCAAATAACTTGGCAGCTTTAGATATCACCTTCGGTGATGAACGTATTAAACCGTTACTGTTCCGTTACCGTGCGCGTAACTTCCCATGGACGCTCGACGAAGCTGAGCAATTGAAATGGGCGAACCATTGTCGTGAGTTTTATGAAAGCCGTTTAGAAGAGTACATGCTAAACCTTGAAAACCTCGCGCATGAACATGAATGCGACGAGAAGAAAATGGCTATCTTGAAGGCGGTTTATCAATACGTAGAAAAGTTAGCTAGCTAATTCCATTATCAAGAGACGTAACACTTTGAAAGAAAGATTGATCCAACTGGTTTACTGCTTAATCTCCTTCACCTTAATCATAGGTGCACTTACAGCAGGTAACGCGTTACAGCACTTTTTGGATACCTCAATCCCTGGCAGTATTTTTGGCATGTTGATTCTGTTTGCCGCCATGGTGATTGGTATTGTTCCTTCGCACTGGGTACAACCCGGCGCAAGCTTGATTATCCGCCTAATGATCTTACTGTTTGTTCCGATCAGTGTTGGGTTGATGGATCACTTCGACATGCTCATCGCGAACGCATTGCCAATTATGGCGAGCGCCGTTGGTGGCACATTATTGGTGTTAGTATCCTTATCATGGTTCTTAGACCGCTTGCTTTCGAGAGGTAACTGATCATGTGGATTCTACTCACCATCGTGGTATTCCTATTTGCTCGCTGGGTAAGTCAAAAAGTAAACTCGCCGCTGTGTAACCCCCTGCTTATCAGCATTGGTATCATCATTCCGATTCTCACGTTCTTTAGAGTACCGTTTGAGACTTACTATGCTGACAACACTTGGATTACCTACATGCTGCAGCCTGCGGTTGTTGCACTTGCTTACCCACTTTATGAGCAGCTACCTCAAATCAGAGCCAACTGGCGCATCATTACCTTTGCGTGCACGCTAGGCAGTGTGATGTCGATGACAACATCGGCAGTGATCGCAGTAGCATTTAAAGCGGACTTAACTTTGATTGCGAGCTTGTTAGGCAAATCAGTCACCACGCCAATTGCAATGGAAGTATCGAGCCATTTAGGTGGTGAAGCAGCGATTGCGGCAATACTGGTATTGATTGTGGGTCTATTTGGGGCAATTTTTGCTTACCCAATCTACAACCTCATTGGTATTAAGAGCCCGATCGCCCGTGGTTTAACCATGGGTACCGTGTCTCACGCTTTAGGTACGGCAACTTGTGCTGAAAAGAATCAGGAAGACGCAGCATTCAGTTCTTTGGCGCTTGTGCTCTGTGGCGTCATTACCTCGATTATCGCGCCGAGTATATTTTCGCTTGTGGTTTGGTTCTACTCTTAACCACTTTGATTACAGTTTATACGCGCTCTAATAGATGAGTTGGTAAATAGCTAAACTCACTGGTTCGCGACTTTTAGGCGTTACAGATATCAATAAGCCCAAGCATAACCTGATTATTTCAGTGATAGCTTGGGCTTTTTTCTCGCAATTACTCGGCAATAGCAGTCAAATCGCGCCCTGTTTAGGCCAATAAGTGGGATATCAATGGTAGTTTTTACTCTTGCAATCGATTTCATCTGTGACCTCACTCTAATTATGCAAACCAATGTAACAACAACAACGCAGTAGTGATCAAAGTCACAGAAAATTCCTGAGCATTGCATAGAATTAAAGCCTAAGGTCAATTAAGGATTTAACATGAACAGTCGTATTACCCTGGCGCTGGAAAGTGCTCCAACAGCAATCAAAGCACTTTTGAGTGACATCGTATTAGCAGACAACTTTGACGCGACATTGTCTCCAGAACAATTTGCTAGCCTACTGCAAGCAAGTGGTTTAGCGGATGACGAGCTACGTATTGCGCTACTTCCTTTTGCCGCAGCCTATTCTTACGCTCCGTTATCTGACTTTTATGTTGGTGCAATCGTGCGTGGTTTATCTGGCACTCTGTATTTTGGTGCAAACCTTGAAATTGCTGGTGCTCAACTTGGCCAAACAGTACACGCTGAGCAATCTGCAATCAGCCACGCTTGGATGAAAGGCGAGCAAGGTATCTCTGATATCACCATCAACTTCAGTCCTTGTGGTCACTGTCGTCAATTCATGAACGAACTGACAACAGCAAAAGAACTTAAAGTTCAGCTTCCACAACGTGATGAAATGTCTCTGCAAGAGTACCTGCCAGACTCGTTCGGCCCTGCTGATTTAGGTGTGACAACTGGCCTAATGACAAAGCTTGATCATAAATACACGACCGAAGAAACAACGCCTATTGTTGTAGAAGCGCTAGCAGCACTAAACCGCAGCCATGCTCCTTACACCAAAAACCTAAGTGGTGTTTCACTACAACTGACGTCAGGTGAAATTTTTACGGGAGCTTACGCTGAAAATGCAGCGTTCAACCCGAGCCTACCACCTCTGCAAGTCGCGTTAATTCAACTTAAACTGGCTGGCTTCGATTTCGAACAAATTGAAAGTGCTGCTTTGGTTGAAATCGCAGAAGGTAGCATCAGTCACCTAGCGGATACGCAATCTACATTAGAAGCGATTAATCCCGACATTCCAGTGACTTACTTAGCAATCTAAGTACATCTGATTAACAAAAATTTAAATAAGCAGCCCTATTTAACAGGGCTGCTTTTTTTATGCCTGTAATTAAAGCAACAACTTGCGCAAACGTTTGCTTTTGTCATTGAAATAAGTATGATCACCCCGTTTTCAATCAATCGTTCAAAAGATCGGAAGGAATTTCTATGTTTGGTACTGCTACTCGTGAAAATGCTACTCGTGTACTTCTATTAGGTTCAGGTGAACTCGGCAAAGAAGTTGCTATCGAGTGCCAACGTTTAGGTTTGGAAGTTATTGCTTGTGACCGTTATGCAGACGCACCAGCGATGCAAGTTGCGCATCGTAGCCATGTATTAGACATGTTAGACGGCGATGCACTTCAAGCGATCATTGAACTAGAAAAGCCAGATTATGTGGTTCCTGAAATTGAAGCTATTGCCACCAGCAAGTTGGTAGAGCTAGAAGCGCAAGGCTTAAATGTCGTTCCAACTGCGAATGCGACCAAGCTAACGATGAACCGCGAAGGTATCCGTCGTCTAGCCGCAGAAGAACTCAAACTGAGCACTTCACCTTACCGCTTCGCAGACACCTTTGAAGATTTCTCAGCCGCTGTTGAATTCGTGGGCATGCCTTGCGTTGTTAAGCCAGTAATGAGCTCTTCAGGTAAAGGCCAAAGCGTTATCAAAACAGAGGAAGACATTCAGAAGTCTTGGGACTACGCACAAGAAGGCGGTCGTACTGGCGCGGGTCGTGTAATCGTTGAAGGCTTCATCGACTTCGATTACGAAATTACGCTACTTACCGTTCGCGCAGTCGACGGTGTTCACTTCTGTGCGCCTATCGGTCACCGCCAAGAAGACGGTGATTACCGCGAATCATGGCAGCCACAAGTGATGTCAGACAACGCACTTAAAGCCGCGCAATACACGGCTGAACAAGTGGTTAATGCACTAGGTGGCCACGGTATCTTTGGTGTCGAGCTGTTTGTTAAAGGCGATCACGTTATCTTCAACGAAGTATCCCCTCGCCCACACGATACAGGCCTAGTAACATTGATGTCTCAAGACTCATCGGAATTCGCACTGCACGTACGCGCGTTTACCGGTATGCCGATCAAATCTATCACGCAATACGGCCCTTGTGCATCAGCGGTTATCCTTGGCCAAGGCACTTCAACGAATATCCGCTTTGAAGGTCTTACAGAGGCGCTAGACGCACCACAAACACAAGTTCGCCTGTTTGGTAAGCCTGATATCGATGGTCGCCGTCGTTTAGGTGTGGCGCTTACTCGTCGTAACAGCACAGAAACAGCGATTGAAGATGCCATTGAGAGCGCGTCAAAAGTAAAAGTGATTTACTAACCTGCTATTCAATTCTGAACAATCACGAGTTCAAATCTGAACCATAAAAAGACGGGCTATCGAGCCCGTCTTTTTGTTGGTGTTATCTGTTCGCTTAACTAAGCAGACTGAACTTAAGCGTCTGACTCAATCAAATACACTTCTTCACAGAAGCGAGACAAGCCTTTCTTAGCAATCTTCGGATGTTCATCGTTCGCTATATCTTGATTCAACAATGTAATTTTGTATCCTGCAAACAATTGAGCAATCTCTAACTTAGGTACGCTAAACGGAGGCCCAGCCATTTCGTTTTGGTCGTAATCCAGTGTTACCAAAAGAATCTTACCACCCGGTTTCAGTAGTTGTTTCAAACGCTCGACATACTGCACTCGCATCTCTTCAGGCAATGCGACTAAAGACGCGCGATCATAAATGGTATCGACAGGTTGGATTGGCGCTGAAAAGTAATCGCCCGTGTAGATGTTCAGTTCATCGAATTGGTAGAGCTCGTGCTGACCACTGATTTGAGTCACCGTCGGGGTATAAAGGTGCTCTGCAAAAAATGCGCGAACCGCAATCTGGCTTAACTCGACACCTTGAACATCTTCATGCTTTGAAGCTAGCCAAATCAGATCTTCACTTTTGCCACAAAGTGGAACAAACACACTCTTCTCGTAGCTAGGCTCAGTCTTTTCCCAAAATTTAATCAGAAGTGGGTTTACATCTTCGAGGTGGAAACCAATTTGGTTGGCTGCCCATTTATTGTGCCAAAATTCAGGATTATTCATCTTTCGTTCATGTTAAACAGTCATAATGCAAGGGTACAGTATAGAGAGGTAAGAGCAACCTTAGCTTGGTTTAAAGTACTAAATTGATTTCGATAAAATCAGAAACTGGCTAAGTTCAAAGTTCTGATAATTGCGGAACTAACGGTTGGGTTATTTGGCTATATCTTCACATTTTAAAGCAATATTAAACGTTAGAATTGGTTTCTGTCTTAGCTAGCCTCATTTAATATGTAGTGAAATTAGTTAAGCTGTTTTTACTCTTGTGCGTTACTGGTTACCCCTTTTGACTACCCGTTTTTTGTAACCTTGTATTTTGGAGTTTGAATGAGTGTATTTCTCCGTACGACGGCCCTAATGCTTTTGGTATTGAGCCGAGCGCCTGCATTCGCAGCAGCACCTGTTTCAACAAGTTCAACAGATCAAACGCGCACTCCTGCGCAAAACCAAGTATCTTCAAACGTATTCCGTCATAGTTTGAGCGGCCTTTACGGCATCAAAGCCTTCGACTCACGCCCGACTCAGCCTTACACCGACTTCGATATTTTGTACAGCAAAGCGCATCAAGGCCAAGCTGAACTAGAAACTATCTGTAAAAGTACTGCCCTACTCACCAATTCTGAAGCGCTATTTGCTGGCGTTAAATCTCAAGCTCGCGCAGAAGAAAAAATCGCCCTTGAGCTTGATGGTGATGTGACAAAAATTACCGACTTAGCCCGTGCAACTATCATCGCGAACGATGTAGAGAGCTTGGTTGAAGTTTACGAAGCGCTAAGCCGTGAAGCAGACGTTGTTAAGCTGAAAAATAAGTTTAAATCGCCGGCTGACTCTGGTTACCGTGACCTTAACTTGTTGGTTCGTTTGCCTAAAACCAACATCATTGCAGAGGTTCAACTTCACTTAAAAGCGATTGCTGATGTGAAAAGTGGTCCTGAGCACGAGCTGTACGAAATTATCCAAGGTATTGAGCGTCACGCAATTGCAGAACATCGCCCAATCAACGATATCGAAGCGGCACAAATCAATAGCCTACGACGCCAATCTTTAGAGCTTTACCAACAAGCATGGCAACCGTACATTACAACGCACATTAAAGCGGCTTAACACATAGATAGGCTATTCCAATAAACATCACAAGGGCTGCACTCGCAGCCCTTTTTAGTACTTGTTGAGTAGCCTCTCCACTTCCTATCCCAAATAATCAGATCGTTTAAATTTAGATCTCAGTCTCTTTTCTCCGTCGAACATTTCTGTTTCTATAGCGAATAAGCTTCTGACAAGAAAAGGAATTACGTCAATGCAGAATAACAAATCCATGCTTTCCATCGCGCTACTTGCTGCGTTTTCTGTACACGCTAGTGCTGACGAATGCGGAAAGATCACCATTGCAGACATGAACTGGAACTCGGCGAGCCTATTGCTCATGTCGACCAATTCATTTTGAATAACGGCTACGGCTGTGAAGCGGACTTAATCCCCGGTGATAGCGTCCCTACGGGCACGTCAATGATTGAAAAAGGTCAACCTGATGTTGCGCCAGAGCTTTGGACTAATGGCATCAAAGAAGCGTTGGATAAGGGTGTTGCGGATAAGCGTCTACGTTACGCGGGCAAGTCTTTGGTCAACGGCGGTGAAGAAGGTTTCTGGGTACCAAACTACCTTGTTGAACAGTACCCAGAGCTTACAACCATTGAAGGTGTGATTAAAAACGCAAAGCTGTTTGAACACCCAGAAGATGATGAGAAGTTTGCGTTTTATAGCTGCCCTGCGGGTTGGACTTGTCAGATTACCTCCGGTCACCTGTTCGATGCGCTTAAGTTAGAAGATCACAATTTTGAAATGGTTGATCCCGGCTCAGGCGCCGCTTTAGCAGGTACGATAGCGAAAGCTTACGAACGCAAAAAAGCATGGTTTGGATATTACTGGTCGCCTACGCCTGTGCTAGGTAAGTATGAAATGGTGAAGGTTGATTTCGGAAGTGGTACTGACATTGAGGAATTCCGTAACTGTACGACACAACCTGATTGTGAATCTCCTAAAGTGACCATGTATCCACCAGCACCGGTTCACACAATCACCACAGAAGCCTTTGCTAATAACGAACCTCTTGCCTACCAATACTTTGAAAAGCGTGGTTTTACCAATAAACAAATGAGTGAGTTGCTGGCCTGGATGGAAGACAACCAAGCCGACGCCGAAGAAGCCATGTATTACTTTCTAGAAAGCTCACCACAGGTATGGAAGCCTTGGGTGTCTGAAGACATCGCAAGTAAGGTTCAACAAGCCCTTTAGAGTGAAGATTCAAAGTCAGAGGCCTAGCCTCTGTTTTCGCATCTAAAGCAAGTTCTTACCGGACAGTAAATAGATGGAGTTTGAGAAAGGTTACTAAAAATTAAAGAAATGCGTTTAGCTTAAACTCTATGCAGATACAAAAAGACCACGCTAGGCATGGTCTATTGCTTGGCTACTTCTCGATTTTAATATTTTCGACACGGGCCTTTAGTTTTTGTCCCGGTCTAAAAGTAACAACACGTCGAGCAGAAATTGGAATGTCTTCACCAGTTTTCGGGTTACGACCAGGTCGCTCGTTTTTCTCGCGAAGATCAAAATTACCAAAACCAGACAGTTTTACCTGTTCGCCATTTTCGAGCGCTTTACGAACTTCTTCGAAAAACACTTCCACCGTTTCCTTGGCATCCCGCTTGCTGTATCCGAGTGTCTCAAACAGGTTCTCAGCCAAATCGGCCTTCGTGAGTGCCATAAAACTTTCCTCAAAGCTATGTTAAACATTGCTACCATCGCCAGTAGCGCCAAAGCATTTACCCTATTCAATCAATGAGATAAGGTCATTTACTAGGAAAGTGTATGCCAAGCTTCTGATTTTCGCCAACTTTTTTATCTTAACTATTTAATTATTCTTTCAAATCAGAAAGATAACTCGCTTCAAATTTCACATATATAGCTAAAAACCATCTACTCAACAGTAACGAAATGGCGTTATATTCCATACAAACAACCATTAATAGAATTTAAAACTTTAGCGAACTAAATAATAATTTTTGAGACTTTTCTCCGATACCCAATAAAATCAGCCACTTGATTTGATATGGGACTCAACAGAGGTTACTAAATAAGCGTTATTAAATATAAGATTTGTATCATTTCAGAATTTAATTCGAATTCACTTATAAAAGCCTATGTTCTTTTGAGGTTTTCGGTTACAACTTAACAGAGGATGGCTTGACGGAATCAGAACTCGATGAGTGTATCGAAATCAGAATAGAAATGATCGGTCTAGAAATAGACGATGATCTTGAGAGCCAGTTACTTGCGTGTATGGTTAGTTGATTGCTTAGTAAGTTGGTTATTTAAATAACTTCACTTCTTCGACATAGAATAAGACCTCACAAGTGCGAGGTCTTATTTGTCATTCAAAGCTGCTCATGCAATATCAGCTTTCTTCAATCACTTTTGCTTGGCAAGTGTTTGTGTCGCTTTGGTATTCGTTACATTCGCAGGTTTCACAATCAAACCAATTCCGACAAGAAACAGTATTGATGCAACAACCTGAGCCACAGACAGCACCTCATCATACATAAAGTAACCGCTAATCAATGCGAAGATAGGCACTAACAAGGTTAACGGTGCGGTCGTACTTAAAGGGTATTGGATTAGCAGCTTATTCCATACCCAATAACCAAATAGCGTGGTTGGGTAAGCCTGAAACAGCACCGCAATCGTCGTGTTCCAATCCCATTGTGCGATGCCCTGCCAGATAATTTGGTCACCGTGTAACATCACGGCAAATAACACTAATGGTACTGGAGCAAACAGCATCCCCCAGACATTGAACGCAAAAGCTTGAGTGGTTTTCGATGCCTTAACAATCACGCCCATCAAGGTCCAACTGCACGCCGCAATCATAATCAAGATCACGCCATTAACGGTGACATTACCCGTAGCTGCAGATACCAATACCGCCAACGCACACATGGCTAGCATCGCACCCATTAATTTACGAACGGAAGCACTCTCCTTGAACACCCACACGCCAACCGCCATGCCGATTAATACGTTGGTTGAAAGCAAGACCGATGAAAGCCCAGACGACAAACCCGCGGTGATCGACCATGAAGCCATACCCCAAATTCCCACACCGAACACAAAGCCATAACTGACTAAGTAGCGCCAAGCGACATTAGGTCTCGCTACAAAAAATATCACTGGAATCACCGCTAGCGAGAAACGCGCGGCGGTTGCCAACAACGGATGAACATTAGTCACACCCATTTTGATCATCGAGAAGTTGAATCCCCAAATCGCCATGACGAATACCGCTAACAACAAATCATTTCTTTTCATACTGACCCCTCCTTTGTTTTAAATGAGTATCCCTTGAACAATAAAACCAGTACAGATACAATTTTTACATTAAAAACCAGTACAGTTAACAACGGTCGTGACAATGAGTATCTACAGAAAGCTAGCCAATCAGTTTATCGATGAGATAGAAACCGGCAAAAGACCGGAAGGCGGACGCATGCCTTCGCTGCGTCAATTGGCCAAGCAACAAGCCATCAGCATGTCGACCGTGGTCAGCTGTTACCAAGAACTGGAATCACAAGGCTGGATACATTCTCGACCGCAAGCGGGGTATTTTGTCTCGCCTCACAAGCCGTCTCACTCAACGCCTGAGTGGGTACAGTTTGAGAGTAAGATATCGAGTGTTAAGCAAACGTCATCGACTCACAACTCAATCAATGGGCCTTTAGGGGTTTCGAGCACCACTAATGATGAGCAGTCGATCGTTGAATTGGAACGAAGTTTTCGTCGCGCTATTAAACGGATGGGAAGTAGGCTCAACCATTACCCAGATACACAAGGTGAGCCGATGTTGCGACAGGCATTATCCACTCACTTCGCCAAGCTCGATGTGCACTTTTCACCTGAAGAGATGGTGATTACGGCTGGCTGCATGTCGGCGATAAAAGCTGCACTTGAATCGTGTACCAAAGAAGGCGACACCATTGCGATTAGCTCTCCTTGTTTCAACGGAATTCTGGAGTTACTCGGAAAGATGTCACGCCAGATCATAGAAATCCCATCGCTCGATGATGGTGTCGACTTGCAACAACTGGAAGCGCATTTGAAGAACAAGCGAGTCGATGCCGCGATCTTTTGTACTTCTCATATGAACCCTCAGGGGATCAATATGTCGGCTGGTCAAAAACAAAGGCTTGCCGAATTAGCGAATCAATATCGAGTGCCGATCATTGAAGATGATGTGTATCTTGAACTGTCCTACTCCTCACACACACCACTTCCCGCGAAATACTATGACAAAGGCGGCTATGTCTTATGGTGTGGATCAGTATCGAAAAGCTTGTCACCGAGTTACCGTTTGGGATGGTGTTTGCCGGGGAGGTTTATCAACGAGTACAAGGCTCAGTTCTCAGTTGCGAGCTACGGCGTTGCCCTGCCTACTCAACTTGCCGTTGCTGACTTTATTGAATCTGGTCAATACGCTAAGCACGTCAGGAGAAGATGCTCTCAGATCTTGTCTTTGCGCCAGAAATACCTAAGTTATTTGTCTCAGCACCTTCCTCAAGATGTGAAGATAAGTAACCCACAAGGTGGCATGGTGCTTTGGCTGCAAATCCCAAGCTTGAACCAGTCAGCCTTTGCTCAGGGCATTACCGAGAAGAACATTGATATTAGGCTTGGACACCTGTTCAGCACTCTCGACCTTTACAGTAATTGCTTACGCATCAATATTGGGTATTCGTTAGAGGGTGAAACTAAGCAGCAATTGGATGCCTTAATCGAGCTTATCCACATTCACAGCTAACAGCCCGTAGCCTTTCAAAATCAGCTTTTTTAAAGCCTTTCGAACACCGAATTTTAATAGCCTTTTGTCATAAAAAAGAAGGCTATTATTCCTATCTTGATTCGGTTAAAGCCCCGAATCGTAAGGAAACCCACTCGCCTCAAAACCCTTAAATGCTGAGTTTGCAAGCACCCACAAATTTATGCAACTTGGCTAATGACACATCACTTTTTATCGTCAATATACAGCCGTCAGCGCTGGCGTTTTCCTGTATTTGAAGAGAACTATTATGAGTGATAAAACAAAAAACAAACCACTACCTTCCTTTATCGAAGAACGCTTGAACTTCTATATTCAAGACCTGATTACCCAGAACCAAAGCCAAAAGCATTTGGTATTGGGTAAACGCCCCCAGCGCAGTGCCGTTGTGATGCAGAGCAATGATTACCTAGCGCTGTCACACAACAAACAGATCCAACAAGCCCATCAAGCGGCGATCTGTGAGCACGATGACAACGTGGTGATGTCTGCCATTTTCTTACAAGATGATCAGTCTAAACCTGCGTTCGAAACTGAGCTTGCGAACTATGTTGGAATGGAGAGCTGTTTGCTTTCTCAATCGGGCTGGGCGGCCAATATTGGGCTATTGCAAACCATCTGCCCACCGGGCACACCTGTGTATATTGATTTCCTTGCACACATGTCGCTATGGGAAGGGATTCGGGCTGCCGGCGCAGTTGCTCACCCGTTTATGCATAACAATATGAATCACCTACGCAAACAGTTAGAACGCCACGGCTCAGGCGTCATTGTTGTCGACTCTGTTTACAGCACAATCGGAACCATTGCCCCACTACGCGACATCTACGAAATGGCGCAAGAGTTTGATTGTGCGGTCGTCGTTGATGAATCCCATTCACTGGGTACACATGGAGAGAATGGTGCAGGCTTAGTGCAAGCATTGGGGCTCACCAACCAAGTCGACTTCATCACCGTTAGCTTGGCAAAAACCTTTGCTTACCGCGCTGGGGCAATCCTTGGTCCTAAACAACTGTCTAGAACCTTGCCGTTTGTCGCGTACCCTGCGATTTTTAGCTCGACGGTGTTACCACAAGAGGTGGTTCGTTTAGAGAAAACGTTGGAGGTGATCAAAGGTGCGGAAGACAAACGAAAAGCCTTATTCAATCGGGCAAAATCGCTGACTACGGGGCTAAAGCGAATTGGCTTTAATATCCGCAGTGAGTCTCAAATTGTAGCGCTAGAGTGCGGCAATGAAAGAAACACGGAGCGTGTGCGTGACTTCTTAGAAGAACGTGATGTGTTCGGTGCGGTTTTCTGCCGCCCTGCTACTGGCAAGAACAAAAACATCATCCGTTTTTCAGTGAATGCCGACATGACGCCAAGAGACATTGACCATGTGCTCACGGTTTGTCACGAAGCGTACCATCACCCCGAGTTAGAGTTCGTGTAACCTTTTTCGAACCATATTATAACCAACACCAACGGCAGGACTGAATGGACGCTATCATGTCGCGATACAAAAAGAGCCCAGCAATTCGCTAAGCTCTTTCTTGAATCTATGTCCCGTCCTGAAATGTG
>NZ_JBFRSC010000050.1:36865-42111 GCF_041473335.1 Vibrio sp. 10N.222.55.C7 | reverse complement strand
TTTTCCGGATTGGTATAAGTCACTCGCCTTTTTTGTTGTCTGTTTTCTCTATTGATTACTTTCAGACGGCACAAAAAAATGGCCGCATCATACGATGCGGCCATTTTCAAAATTTAATGTCACTTGAAGACTTAATGCTCTCTAAAACTCAGAGCACTTTAAGACTTAAAGCATTTTACGAGCGGCTTCTACAACCACTTTGATTGAACGTGCTTCTGTTACTTTTAGAGTGTCGTGATCAGGCGTCTCTTTTTGAGTACGGTTGATGATTACACCAGCAACACAACCTGCTTTCAGACCAGAACTTGCACACATAGTTAGCAGTGTTGCAGATTCCATCTCGAAGTTTAGAACGCCCATGTCTTGCCATTCTTGCATAGAGCCTTGGAAGCGCTTAACAACGCGACCAGAGAACGTGTCGTAACGCTCTTGACCTGGGTAGAACGTATCGCTTGATGCCGTTACGCCCATGTGAACTGTTGCACCTGATTCATCAACTGCCGCTTTCATTGCTGTTGCAACTTCAAAGTCAGCCACTGCTGGGAACTCCATAGGAGCAAAGTGTAGGCTAGCGCCGTCTAGACGAACAGAACCTGTAGAAACAATCATGTCACCCACGTTTACGTGAGGTTGGATAGCACCAGTCGTACCAACACGTAGGAAAGTGCGAACACCAAGTTGAGCAAGCTCTTCAACTGCGATAGAAGTCGATGGACCACCAATACCTGTTGAACATACAACAACTGGTTTGCCGTCTAGCTCTGCGCGGTAAAGCGTGTATTCACGGTGACTAGCAAGGAATACTGGGTTCTCCATCTCTTCTGCAATTTTTTGCACACGAGCAGGATCACCAGGGATGATCGCAAGAGTAGCACCGTTAAGATCTGCTTCAGTAACACCTAAGTGGAAAACAGCTTGAGACATAGTTCGCTCCTTTTGGCTTATTGGGCTTTTTACCCTTATTTAAGCTCATAGTAAATTCGTGGGGTACGAACACACTCTAACCAAGCTCATTACAAAATGAAGTGACACATGTCACATGAATGATCGCAACAATAATTCAAGTTTCACAAAAAACCGATTGGCATCACAAAAATAAGCAATCCGCACGCCTATGTTGCATACTAATGAGACAAAAAGCGCCTTTAACGTATTACCGCTAAAGGCGCTTTTATATTAAGAATGCTCTATGTCGGTGAGCTCGATTTAGTCCGCTTTAGATTTAAATCGAAGCAGACGCAATGCGTTCAATGTCACCAATGCAGTTGCACCACTATCCGCTAAAACTGCCACCCACAAACCGGTAATACCTAACAAGCTTGTCACCAAGAATACGATCTTCAAACCAAGCGCAAGGGCTACGTTTTGACGGATGTTGTTCATGGTCGCTTGCGACAGTTCAATCATCGCTGGCAGCTCAGTTAAACGGTTATGAGTCAGTGCTGAATCCGCCGTTTCCAAAGCGACATCCGTACCACCACCCATTGCGATGCCGACATTCGCCGTTTTCATTGCTGGTGCATCATTAATGCCATCACCGACCATCGCCACGTGCGACTGTTGAGATAACTCCTCAACGTAAGATACCTTGTCGCTTGGCAATAGGCTTGCCTTGTACTGCATACCAATCTTGCTACTGATCGCTGCTGCACTGCGCGGATTATCGCCGGTCAACATGATAGATTGAATACCTAATTCATTAAGTCGTTCAATCGCAAGCTTAGCGTCACTGCGTAACGTATCTTGCCAAGCAATCAGACCAATCACCGTCGTAGCTTGCTCTGTTGATTCTTCTTGATCTTTAACCTCAAGAGCAACCACAACCGTCTTGCCCTCACCTTCTAATGCTTCTACCTGAGAAACCACATCGGCACCAAGTTCGAACGTGACTTTAGACGGTGACAGAACCTGATACTTAACACCATCAACATCCCCTTCAACACCACTACCAATCAACGCTTTCTTGTTGTGTGATTCAGGAATCTCAATATTCAGGTCTTTTACTTTAGCGACAAGTGACTGCGCCAACGGGTGAGTAGAGCCAACTTCAATCGCCCCAACCACACGCAGCATCGCGTCTTGTTGCCACCCCGATAGAGGTTGAATATCCGTAACCTGAGGCTTACCTTCGGTCAGTGTGCCTGTCTTATCGAAGGCGATGGTTTGGATTTTGCCAAGCTGCTCTAGCGCTGCGCCGCCTTTAATGAGCGCGCCACGTTTCGCAGCTGCTGCTAAGCCAGAGGTAATCGCTGCAGGAGTCGAGATCACCAAGGCACACGGACAAGCAATCAATAACAGCGCTAGGCCACGGTATACCCATGTTTCCCATGGCTGCGCAAACAACAATGGTGGCGTGATGATGACCAACAGAGCCACTACCATCATTAACGGTGTGTACCAACGGCTGAACTTATCGAGGAATCGCTCTAGTGGTGCTTTACGTGATTCTGCTTCTTCAATCAGATGAAGAATACGATCGATCGCGTTCTCACCCTGTTTTGAAGTGATGGTGATACGAACCACTTTATCGACCACCACAGCGCCAGCCATGATGCTGTTACCTTCGATATGTTCAACAGGAACAGATTCACCGGTTAACGCACTTTCATCAAAGCTTGCCGCGTCTGTAATCAATTGTCCGTCAGCAGGTAAACGAGAGCCCGCAGCCACTTCAATCACATCACCTGGAACCAGTTCACTGACGGCAACTTCTACACGTTCGCCGTTGATGATCTTAGTCGCGTTTTCTGGTACCAATGCCATTAGCGCTTGAACGCCACTTCTTGCTCGAGATGAAGCAAACGCTTCTAAGCGCTCACCAATCAAGAACAACAATAGAACCATCGCAGCTTCCACAGTTTCGCCAAGGTACAAAGCACCCAGCGCGGCAACACTCATTAAGGTTTCAATAGCAAATGGTGTTCCTGAGCGTGCCAACTGAACCGCTTTTTTCGCCACCGGATATAAACCAAGCAGACAAGTTACCGTAAACAAGCCTTCACTTAATTGAGGTGAGGTGCTTTTCACAAGCACTGCAAACAGCATTGCCGCTGCAATCGCGATAATCTGTAAATTAGGTTGGATATGAGCTTGCCAAAAAGTCTCAGGTTGTTGTTTTTCTTTCTTTGAACCGACTTCCGTAAGAGGGAAACCCGTTTTGATAGAGACCTGTTCAATGGTGTCAGCAAGGCTTTGATTATCGAATTTCACAACCAGCTTTTCGGTAGCAAAGAGAACCTTCGCTTGAATAACACCGTCAATATTGCTGATCGCGTTTTCTATTTTTCTTGCACAAGCTGGGCAGTCCATTCCGGCAACCAGCCAACTTTTCGAAAATTTGGCATCGAGAGATAAAGTTGAGGACTGACTGTCTTCTTCTCCACTGTCCGACGAGCTACAACAATCATCTCCAGACGATGACGGAGCAGCAGAAGAGCTACAACAACCAGATGAAGTGCCTGCTGCTGTGATGCTTGAAATTTTAGGGCTAGAGCAACTTGCTCCTGCCGCTTGAGGTTGAACGTCCACTTTTGCTGAGCGGCACGCTGCATGTTTTGCGCACATAATGTATCTCCTTAATACTCAAAAGCCTTGAGGTTGTTGCTAACTTACGAGCAACAGAACCTTAAGTTCATCAAAAGTATAAACCTTGGAGGCTACTCCAAGGTCAAGAAGAAGTTTTCAAGAAAACAAAAATATTATGCCAGCGCCGATGGCTTACTGAGATTTAAGCTCCGCACACTCTTCACGGTTAGCGGATACATCATCAATAAGAACCGCATCGTGTGAACAGAATGGCTGAGTGTTCAAGCTGACAATCGACACATCATCTTCCACTGGATCAACTTGAGATCCTTGCATCAGTTCAGCGATATGATGTCGAAGCACCAAGATACCTAAAATTCCGAACAAAACATTACCCAAAGCTTGACCATAGAGAACACCCAAAGCGCCATACCATTGCGAACCTAGATATACGAACGGCAGAGTACCTAACGTCGCTTTACCCAAATTCAATGCTGTCGAGTAAAGCGGTTTACCTAGGTTGTTGAAAGACGTGTTGGCAACAAATAGTGCACCGTTAAAGGTGAAGGTTAACGCCACATAGGTACAGAAAGCCGCCACAATGATTGCTGCATCACCTTGTAAGCTAAAGCCTTGAATGACATAACCTTGAACGAAGTACAACAGAATACAAACAGCGATGGTGTATGCCGTAGTAACCAGCAATGAGTTATTGAGTGTTTCTTTTACTCGGTCCATGCGTTCAGCACCAAAGTTCTGACCAATGATTGGCCCCACAGCGCCAGACAAGGCAAAGATAACCGCAAAACAAACTGGCGTCAGACGACCTATCACGGCAAAGCCCGCGACAAAGTCCTCACCATATTGTGCGATACCCGTTGTCACAATCGCATTACCGATAGGCGTTGCAGTATTAGTGATAATCGCAGGCAGCGCAATCGCCAATATTGGTCGAATATTAATGCGCCATTGCACAAAAGAAGGCGGAGCTACCAGCTGATGGCTGCGAATAAGAGGATAAAGCGAAAAGAATAGCACCGAGAAACGAGCGACAACCGAAGCGATAGCCGCCCCTTCGATGTTCCAACCAAAACCAAAAATAAACAGAGGATCGAGAATCGCGTTAACAATGCCGCCAGACAAAGTTGCCCACATCGAACGCTTAGCATCACCTGCCGCTCTTAAGCCCGCACCCGCTGCCATCGCTAACGCCAAAAATGGACCACTAGGTAGCAAAATCTGTAGGTAAGCTTGAGCGCGTTCGGCTGCAATGCCTTTGGCGCCTATCGCGGCTAGCAGCTCTGGAATATAAGCGAACATGATTGCAGTTATGGTTGAACTGATAACAAACGCAGTCAGCATGATACTGGTGCTTAGGTTTCGAGCGTGCTCTTGATTCTTGGAGCCGATGGCTTTGGACACTAATGCGCCCATGGCAATGGAAGTACCGATAGAAACGGAGGTAGAAAAGAAAGTCAGCGTACCTGCAAAGCCTACCGCAGCAGCCAATTCAACCTGTCCGAGCATACTGATAAACAGCATGTCGAGCAGATCGACCACAAATAACGCCATCAAACCGACAGAGCCAGCCCCCGACATCACCAATATGTGGCGCATCGTTGAACCTTCAACAAACTTTGCCGTTTGATTTGACATGAAACCTCCAAAAGTTGGAATACCCAAGAGCTAAAGCCTAATCAGCTGTTCAACTGTTCAACTGT